>JAXJTP010000089.1:0-14117 GCA_036309525.1 Acutalibacteraceae bacterium
AATGTAACCAATCCCTACGGGATTGATTGCGTAAAATCCCACGAGGACTTTGCATAATACAACCAATCCCTACGGGATTGATTGTGGCAATCAATTTGCTTCGCAAAGTGGTTGCATGACCCAAAAGCCTTTGAAAAGGCTTTACCCAAACTTCAAGTTTTGGCTTGTGCTAACCTGTAACTCCCCTACAAACCCAAATTTATCTTTCATCTTATTCACAAACGAGCCTACTTTTAGCTGGAAAATTTTTTATGTAGTAATATAAGCAATATTGTTATTAAGTGCAAGCTTTTAGTTGTTTTGTGTAAGAAAAACTCTGCAAATATAGTAAACTAAAAGATGTTAGATAATCAAAACCAAGAAGTTATTTTAATCAATTATTCCTGAAATAATGGAGGTATTATTATGAAAAAGCTAAAGCTTTTCAATCTGGCATGGCCTATATTTATAGAAACAGCCCTGTTTATGTTTTTAGGCTTTGTAGATGTTTTTGTGCTTAGCGATTATAACGATTTAGCTGCGTCATCAGTAAATACTGCTAATCAGGCAGTTTCTATTGTAACTATTGTTTTCTCTGTAATATCGGGTGCCAGTGCTGTTTTAATATCGCAATATTTAGGGGCAGAAAATAAAAAAGGTGCCTCCAGAATTGCCGCATTGTCGCTCACCTTTAATCTTATATTTGGTTGCATTATCAGTGTAGCATTAGCAGTTTTCAACAGACCAATTCTTTCGTTTATCGGTGCTAAGGGTGAAGTGCTTGAATTTGCAAGTCAATATTTAACAATAGTAGGTGGATTTTTATTCCTACAGGCTACGTTGAATGCAATGGCTGTTATCATACGCAACCACGGAATGACACAAATTTCAATGTATGTAACTGTGGGTATGAATATAGTAAATACAGTGCTTGACGTTATTTTTGTAAAGGGCTTATTCGGTATGCCTCAGCTTGGTGTAGTGGGTGTTGCTGTAGCTACAACCTTTAGCCGTATTGTTGGTACAATAATATTAGCTGTTGTGCTCTTTAAATATGTAGAAAAGCCAGAGATTTTCAAGCTACTTAAGCCTTTCCCGTTTAAAGATGTTAAAAACATAATAAAAATAGGTGTACCCTCTGCATTAGAGTCTTTTCTATACAATCTATCACAGCTTGTTGTAACCTCTATCGTGCTAAACTGCCTTACAAATGCTGAGCTTATAACTAAAACCTATGTACAGAATATAACTATGTTTTTCTACATATTCGCTGTAGCCATAGGACAAGCGTCACAGATTTTAACAGGACATCTTGTTGGTGGTAATAAGCTTGATGAAGCATACAAGCAGGGCTTCAGAGGCTATAGAAATGCTTTGATAATAACAGTTATTATAGCTACAACAGGAATAATTTTCAGAGCACAGCTAATGGATATTTTTACAAATGACACAGCTGTTATTACAATGGGTGCAAACATACTTATTATAAATCTGATTCTTGAGCTAGGCAGAACTACAAATCTAGTTGTAATTGCTTGCTTGCGTGGTGCAGGAGATGTGGTCTTCCCTACAGCGTGTGCAATATTCTCAATGTGGGTAATAAGTGCTTTAGGCTCTTATATTCTTGCAGTGGTGTGTGGAATGGGAATTTACGGATTATGGATAGCCTTTGCTGCTGATGAATGCTTTAGAGGTATTTTAATGATATGGCGTTGGAAAAGTGGCAAATGGAAAAACAAAATGCTTACAGCAGAGTAAAATTTACAAACAAATTCAGCGAGGCTTTAGAAATGTAATTTTCTAAAGCCTCGCTTTTATTTTCAAATCAAACAATAAAAAACATATCACTCATATTCAGGCAAACACTTGTATTCGGGGAATTTTTTATTATTTATTATAATATCTATTACCTCAAGAAAATCATTTGAAAATTCAGTAACTTCTCCTCCGTAGCTTATTCCATAAAAATATCCGTCTTCATCAATGCAGATAAAACAGGGTGCTATTGCAAGCTGAGCAACAGGAAAAAATCTCTTTCTATAAAAAGTACTTGCATCAATAATATGATATAAATTTGAATTTTCGATTGCTTCCTTTTGAATAAGTATTTCACCATCATACCTAACTGTTCTACCTTTGAACAGTTCCTCAATAAAAAAATTTATTGTTAATTCTCCGTATTCCGACCAAAATTCTAATACTTTATTAAAAGGAGGGTAAGGTGTGAATGTTATAGAAACATAATCATCCTTCTGATAACTATCGAAATAATGATTATATAATTCTACAACACCAGCTGTGTCGATTTTTCTATTTGGGCTCCAACCGCACTGTGCAATATATTCTTTAATATTTTTCTTATTATACATAATTACTATTCACCACCATTTATATATCTGCTGACTTACTACTTTGTTAATTTATTAGTTAAGTATTATCGTTCTTCATTCTATCAAGTTCATCAAAATCATAGTTCCACTGTTCCATAAATTCATCTGAATATCCAGCGTCCTCCCAGTCTGTTATTTTCTTATATACTCGTTTTTTATTTAAGAAAATAAAGTCATACAATATGTCAAATATATCGTTACCTAATTTACCTACAAATGTCTCTTGTGCAATATAGAAATAACCTTGTTCATCAATAAACAATTCACCTGGTAGTGCTGGATATTCTCCTACGGGGTACAACATACATCTAAAGTAAGCTATATACCATTTTAAGTACATAACTCGAGTACCAACTCTACCATCAAATCTCATTTCAAATTCATAATTATTGTTTGGATGTCGCCATTCAAAACGCAATCCACCAAAATTACTTAAAAATCTTTTTGCTGTTTCAAATTGAGAAAATTTTGAACCTAAAAACTCATTATCTGGGTCGTCCATCAATTCATATCTAAAATCTGATGTATCAACACATCTGTTTTCATCCCAACCATTAGCTTTAAGAAAATTCAATATTTTCTGTTTTTTATCTTGCTTTATTTTATCTAGTTCATCAAAATTATAGTTCCACTGTTCCATAAATTCATCTGAATATCCAGCGTCCTCCCAGTCTGTTATTCTCTTATAAACTCTTGTTTTATTTAAGAAAATAAAGTCATACAATATTTCAAATATATCGTTGCCTAATTTACCTACAAATGTATCTCGTGCAATATAGAAATAACCTTGTTCATCAATAAACAACTCACCGGGTAGTGCTGGATATTCTCCTACGGGATACAACATACATCTAAAGTAAGCTATATACCATTTTAAGTACAAAACTTGAGTACAAACCCTACCATTAAATGTCATTTCGTAATCGTAATTATCATTTTCGTGCTTCCATTCAAGTTTTAACCCAGCAAAATTACTTAAAAAATCCTCTGCTGTCTTAAATAAGCAGAATTTTTCTCCTAAAAATTCATTATCTGGGTCATCCATCAATTCATATCTGAATTTTGCTGTATCAACACATCTGTTTTCATCCCAACCATTAGCTTTAAGAAAATTCAATATTTTCTGTTTTTTATCTTGCTTTATTTTATCTAGTTCATCAAAATCATAGTTCCACTGTTCCATAAATTCATCTGAATATCCAGCGTCCTCCCAGTATGCTATTTTTTTATAAACTCGTTTTTTATTTAAGAAAATAAAGTCATACAATATTTCAAATATATCATTACCTAATTTACCTACATATGTATCTCGTGCAATATAGAAATAACCTTGTTCATCAATAAACAACTCACCAGGTAGTGCTGGATATTCTCCTACGGGATACAACATACATCTAAAGTAAGCTATATACCATTTTAAGTACAAAACTCGAGTATTGACCCTACCATCAAATATCATTTTAAAATTGTAATTATTATTTTCGTGCTTCCATTCAAGTTTTAACCCACCAAAATTACTTAAAAAATCCTCAGCTGTCTTAAATAAACAGAATTTTTCTCCTAAAAATTCATTATCAGGATCCTCGACTAAATCATATTTGAAATTTGATGAATCAACACATCTGTTTTCACTCCAGCCAAAAGCCTTAAGCATTTTAACTACTTCTTCTCTCTCTTTTTCTGTCATTATCTATTCTCCTTATAAGTATTTTCTATATTTCATATGATTTTTGATACCTATTTTATTATACTACTTCTTGTTTTGTCTTTTCAATGCTTAATCAGAGATTAATATTATAAATCTGATTTTCTATACAGCTACCACTCTACAAGTGGGTCTTTACCAATTGTGATAGCTTATTTTTTAAAGTTTTTGACAAAATTTTCAAATATTACTCTTAAATACTTGCATAGAATTGAAAAAATGCTTATAATTATAATGTAAAAAACTGTAACAAGTTTTACAAACAATAAGATGAAAGGAAGTAGTACACATGATTTATTCAAAAGAAGTTGAACATATGTGCACTGTAGCAAAGGGCCCTAACCATGGTCCTGCACCTATTCCTGAAGAGGGTAAATGGGTAAAATCTTACGAAATTAAAGACATTTCTGGCCTTTCTCATGGTATTGGCTGGTGTGCTCCACAGCAGGGTGCCTGCAAACTAACATTGAATGTTAAAGAGGGTATCGTTGAGGAAGCTCTAGTTGAAACAATTGGTTGCTCAGGTATGACACACTCAGCTGCTATGGCTGCTGAAATTCTACCAGGCAAAACTCTACTAGAGTGCCTAAACACAGACCTTGTTTGTGACGCTATCAACACAGCTATGAAGAACATCTTCGAGCAGTTAGCTTATGGTAGAAGCCAGACAGCTTTCTCAGAGGGTGGTCTACCAGTAGGTGCTGGTCTTGAGGATCTAGGTAAGGGTCTTCGTTCACAGGTTGGTACAATGTACAGCACAAAGGTTAAGGGCGTTCGTTATATGGAGATGGCTGAGGGTTATGTTATCAAGACAGCTCTTGATGAGAATAACGAGGTTATCGGCTATCAGTTCGTTAAGCTAGGTAAAATGCTTGAGGATATCCGTCGTGGTGTTAGCCCTGATGAAGCATACAAGAACAACATCGGTCAGTATGGTCGCTTTGATGGCGCAGCTAAGTATATTGACCCTCGTGAAGAGTAATTGGTAAGGGAGGACTTAATAATGGCAGTTACATTTGAAAGTATGGACAGAAGAATGCCTAAAATTGAGAAATGCCTTGCCGAGTACGGTATTGCAAATCTTGAAGAGGCTAGACAGCTATGTCTTGATAAGGGCTTTGACCCATATCAGATCGTTAAAGACGTACAGCCAATCGCATTTGAGAATGCTGGTTGGGCTTACACACTAGGTTGTGCAGTTGCACTAAAGAAAGAGGTTAAGACAGCTGCTGATGCTGCTGAGGCTATCGGTGTTGGTCTTGAGGCTTTCTGTATTCCTGGTTCTGTTGCAGAGCAGAGAAACGTTGGTCTAGGTCATGGTAACCTAGGTGCTATGCTACTTAGAGATGAGACAAAGTGCTTTGCTTTCCTAGCAGGTCACGAGAGCTTTGCAGCTGCTGAGGGTGCTATTGGTATCGCTAGAAACGCTAACAAGGCTAGAAAGGAGCCTCTACAGGTTATCCTAAACGGTCTTGGTAAAGACGCTGCTTACATCATTTCAAGAATCAACGGCTTTACATATGTTCAGACAGAGTTTGACTATTTCACAGGCGAGCTAAAGGTTGTTAACGAAACAGCTTACTCAGACGGTGAAAGAGCTAACGTTCGTTGCTACGGTGCTGACGATGTTCGTGAGGGCGTTGCAATCATGCAGAAGGAGAACGTTGGTGTATCAATCACAGGTAACTCAACTAACCCAACTCGTTTCCAGCATCTAGTTGCTGGTACATACAAGAAGTGGGCTATTGAGAATGGCGTTAGCTACTTCTCAGTTGCTTCTGGTGGTGGTACAGGCCGTACACTACACCCAGATAACATGGGTGCTGGTCCTGCTTCTTATGGTCTAACAGACTCAATGGGCCGTATGCACGGTGACGCTCAGTTTGCTGGTTCTTCATCAGTTCCTGCTCACGTTGAGATGATGGGTCTAATGGGCATGGGTAACAACCCAATGGTAGGTGCTACAGTTGCTTGTGCAGTTGCAGTATACGAGGCTACAAAATAATCTATTTTATTATTCAGATAATTTAGAAGAGTAAAATTCAATAAATATATGTAAGACACATCATATAGAAGCAATTCTATGTGATGTGCCTTGTTTTTGTTAGAAACTTATTAATAAAATTCTAACAAAATAGATATAGACTATATTCTTTAAATATAAACAACAGAAATATAATTAAAATATTTCTTACACATATGAATAAAGAAACGAAAAGGATATAAATTATGGAAACCCCTTTGTTTTATGCTTATTTAAAATACCAAAAGGATAATCAACCAGATGTTTGGAAATTCTTCTTAAAACTACCGAAACATATAATTTGTATTTTTATATTAATAGCTATATCAATAATAGTTTCAATAATAACAGCTGTTTTCGAAGCCACAGTTCCGACACTTATTGCTTTAGCTGTTCAGGTTATTGCTTATTTACTAATGTATTATTTTACTGAAAAACACTTAATAAAATTCAGTGAAAGTAATTATAATAAGTATTGTGATTACTGTGAAAAACTTAATATTTGGCTTAAAGAACATTCTATTAATAGCGATGAAAACATTGACGAATTATTACAAAGATTTAAAGTTCAAATTTCAGAAGCAAAATCTGAAAATGAAAAAAGTAAAAATCGTTTCGACAAATGGTTGCAAACCTTAGTTATACCTATTATTCTAGCAATAATAACTACGATTATCACAAAACAAGATGACTTGGTAACCATTATAAATCCAGTTATTGTAATACTTATGGTTTTTGTAGTGCTCTATGTGACTGTTACCTCAATAGCAGAATTTGTATCACTTCCTGAAAAAAGAAGAATAGAACAAATGCAATGTTTCGCAAATGACCTTCAAGGAGTTTTAGATTATAGAAAAAAATCTAGTGAAACACAAGCGAGTTAAACTATTGCTTAAATATCTGTTATTATCATCATTAGACAAATGCTAACTTTGTACAAAACAACACCCCCTCGTCTGTAAAAATCAGACGAGGGGGTGAATGCTTTAAAAATTATTTTTCTGTTGCTTTTTTGTTGTTTTTCTTATCCTTTTTATCGGTAGCTTTAGCGTTAAGGTCTGCCTTTTCTGTTACGATTGTAGAAAGAGCCCACTTCTGGAACTGGATTTTTGTTCTATCTGGGCCTGTTTCAAGCATAAATGACTCATCATCCTTAATGCTTACAACTCTACCCTTAATGCCACCAATAGTAATAACCTCGTCGCCAATTTCAAGGTTGCTTCTCATTTCTTCTTCCTGCTTTGTCTTCTTTTGCTGTGGTCTTATCATAACAAAATAAATACCCACAAACAATAAGCCATAGATAATTAGCATAGGCATCATACTGCCCATATCGCCACCCTCGGTAGCTGTTGTTCCTTCAGCAGGAACGCAAGATGTCAGACCCATTGTAGCCATAATTCCCATTGCCAAAAGAGTAATTTTTGAGATTGCATTTTTCATTTTCTATGTTCCTTTCATATTTAAAATAAAATATAATAATAATTATACCACAAATAATAATCTATTCAAGTATGAATTTACAACTATTTATAGCAAAGCTAAACATCCTATATAATACAGTATCTATGCAATAACTACTTAAACTGAGCCTTTTACTAAGTAATTAACGATACCCATAAATAGTATAAGAGTCACTTATTTCGTCGTACTCATAATTAATCGAGTGCTTTTGTAATATATCAGATATTTTGTCATTGATGCTATGCTGAATTACCTTAGGCTCAACCAGTCTTCCTATATATTCACACTCATTGATATTACCAGATATTTTAAACCATTCAACCAAAGCCATATTCATATGATCAAAATGTTCATCACCTGCTATTGTCCAATAAAATTCTGGATCATTCTCATCAAAAAGGGTTTTATACATTATAGAAAGATCGTCTATTTGCTTTATTTCTGCAACAAGCTCTTTCCATTTAGTATTGTTCATATATGATGTAAGCTGTCTTTGATTTACAACATCCTGTATTTTATCGCTTTGAGTTTTCTTAGTGTCATATTTTCCGTTTTCGATTTCGTTAATTAAGCTCTGCATTAAATCTATGGTTTTATCATCTATTTTATTATAATTAAATCTAGTAGACACCTGCTGACCATTCTTTTTGATAAGATACATACCACCATTTTTCCAATCTTTAACAAAAAAGGTAATATTACCTTTATAAACAACCTGAAACAGCAACGAGCCTCTATCTTTATCAGTAGTCCCTGTATTTCTTGGCTCAACAATTCCACTATGAAGGTCTAATGATTCATACAGCAATTCATATATATCCTTTTGTGGCATAGAATATCCTCCCCTGAATACTTTTTATAATTTCAAATTTATTACTAAACAGCTGTACTATAACGTCTATATTACCCGAAAAAATCTTCCAATGAATCTGCAACAAATTCACTTTCTTCATCAATCTCATTAAATTGATATACCTTTCCCTCTAACAGATAATATGGGTTTCCTGCACCATCATCTGAAAAAATAATACCGTCTATTCCGTAATTTTCTTTATAATATGCTGTTTCCTTACACATTTCATCATACGAATAAACAATCCAGCCTATTGTTATTACTTCATTAGTTTTTGGGTTAAGCATTGTTTCTTCTATTCCGTTTGATCTTCCAAGTATATTTTTCAATGATTCATCTAAAGCTATATCTATAGCATTACAATCAAACGGCTTATGTAGCTGTATATTACCCTCGTATTTGTCATATATCAGTTCTATAAGCATATATTTCTCCTATTTATAGCAAAATTCAAAGTTTTTTATTTTAACAAATTTCAATAATTAACGCCTAACTATTCATCAGCATCAACTTTTCCTCTTACTTTGTATCTGTAAATTCACTACAAATACTTCTTAAATGCTTTCTTCATCTTAATCAAAACATCCATAATATACACAAATTGTTCCGTCCATTTCTCTCGATTGCCTAATTGTACATTCTTTTCCACTAAAATACGACTAGCTTTTCTTTCAGGTAGCTCTCTCCAATCGAGTAACATTCCCATATCAGTTTCTATTTCTGTCTTGTGTAAAAACAAATTTTTAAATAATTCTTTATCATCATTTATGTATAATTCTACTCCAATTGCACTTCTTTTTTGAATTTGAGTGACACCTATACAACATGCTGATGAGCCAATACTGAAACTCATCCAATGGTCTGTTGTTGGTTTCCTCATATTAAATAACTTTGCGAAATCTCTATCTTTAAACGCATAATCATTAAAAGCTTGCCAATATTCCATTCTATGTTGTTTTGTAGGATTAGTGGCTGTTGTCTTCTTAATTTCCTTTGCCCAGTTGTTAGGTTTCTCTACAACTGAAAATGATGGTGCTATCTTTGAATCTCCAATTTGAAACAATTTAATCTCACACAAGAAAAAACCTATTTTTTCATCTGTATGATTATTAAGCCATTCTATAGCAGCTTTATGTTCTTCACGAGCATGTTTTACAATCCAAATAATAACATCGGCTCCCTTACCAGCTGCGTAAGTTATAAGTTTTCCCAAATGGTCGTGGTCGGTATCTTCCAATTGATTTTCTATAATAATTTTTCTATCTGTTCCTGTTTCAGATGCATATATATCTACATTAAAATCTCCAACCGAAGATTCAATTTCTTCAACAGAAATATCTAACCCTACAGCATCACCTAACAGTTCAATATTCTCTGCCACCCATGGTGTAAAATTCAACGCCTCATGTACCCACACTTTCCTTAAATCAGAGATTTCTTGTAATCTTCCCAAATTCATAAATATAAATCCCCTTTTTTGTCTATAATAAAAACTTAATTTACTATTCTTTCTTTTTTAATAAATTTCACTAGAAGCTTCACAGCTATTTAAATCCACCTATATTAACCTACCAAGAACATCCTTGTAGGTGTTGTAGAATTCTGTGAATCTGTCTTATTGTTGTAAATTCATTCAATCAAAGTTCAGTCTACATTTTTATATCAAAATTTACATTCATCAGCTGTTTCGGTTAATTCTGCCCATCTAGCCGAAATAAATTTAGCATACAAAATCGGGTCTAAGCCATAGCTTCCAATAGAGCAGGTGTTGTTAGCTTCAATTAAAATTGTATCACCGTCTTTTGTAATTCCAAAATCCAATGCGTACGCATTAGGTGCATCTACAAAGTCGTTTACACACGATTCAATAACTTTTTTAGAGCAATGAATATCCCATTTTCCTCCATATCTGCGTACATCTATTATTTCTCCATATAAAACAAACACTCTGAATTCAGCAATAAATTCTTTAATCTCGCTACAATATATAGGATAGTCCTCATAACAGCTTCCACAGCCGATTAAATCTTTTGTACTACGAATAACTCGACCTTTAAATTTTTTATTATTTATCGGCTTAATAAAAACAGGCCACAAATCAGGATTGCTATTAATAGTATTAACTGTACTTTTCCAGATTTTTCTACCCAGATATTTATTTAAAACATCGGGATAATCTATATCTTCAATTCTTTTTCCAAAATCATTCAATCGGGTTTTAACTGTTCCTATATATCCAACTACAATATCCTCTATATTACTTTGAGATAATTCATCATACGATTCAAAAAACACTATCTCTATTCCCATTTCTTTAAAACCAATATACGCATTAAAATGGTCTTGGTCAGTAGGCAAACCTCTTTTTGCTTGTATATACACTTTCATCTGTTATATCTCCAAAGCCTTAACTTGATTTTACTAGAAGCTTCACAGCTATTTAAAACCACCTATATTCTCCTGCCAAGAACATCCTTGTAGGTGTTGTAGAATTCTGTGAATCTGTCTTCGTCGAGTGCCTTGCGTATTTCTTCCATAAGGTTGTTGTAGAAATAAAGATTATGAAGTACAGCCAAACGCATACCAAGCATTTCTCCACTTTTAAACAAATGGCGAAGATAGGCTCTGTCGAAATTACGACAAACAGGGCAATCGCACTTTTCGTCAATAGGTGCTGTATCCAAGGCATATTTTGCGTTGAAGATGTTACGCACACCCTCCCAGGTAAACAGATGAGCGTGTCTTGCGTTTCGGCTTGGCATAACGCAGTCAAACATATCAACACCACGGTAAACAGCCTCCAGAATATTTGCAGGAGTACCCACACCCATTAAATATCTTGGTTTATTCTGTGGCATATGCTCCTCTACCTTGTCTATTATGTGGTACATAACCTCGGCTGGCTCTCCTACTGCCAAGCCTCCTATTGCATAGCCTGGCAGGTCAAGCTCGCTTATCTCTTTCATATGCTCAATACGCAAATCGTCATAGGTTGCACCCTGATTGATACCAAATAACAGCTGATTAGGATTTAGTGTATCCTCTAGCTGATTCAGTCTGTCCATTTCATCCTTACAACGCTTTAGCCAACGGGTTGTACGAGCTACTGAATTTTTAGCATAGTTATATTCAGCTGGATTTTCCATACATTCATCAAAAGCCATTGCTATTGTAGAGCCTAGATTTGATTGTATCTGCATACTTTCTTCTGGGCCCATAAATATTTTTCTGCCGTCTATATGTGAAGAAAAATATACGCCCTCTTCTTTTATATTTCTGAGCTTTGATAGTGAGAAAACCTGAAAGCCACCACTATCGGTAAGAATAGGACCGTCCCATCTTGTAAACTTGTGAAGTCCACCCAGCTTTTTTACAGCCTCGTCTGTTGGGCGTAGATGTAAATGATAGGTATTACAAAGCTGAATCTGGCATTTTATCTCCTTTAAATCAAGTGCACTTACAGCACCCTTTATTGCACCACAGGTGGCTACATTCATAAAAACAGGAGTCTGCACTGTACCGTGCACAGTGTTAAGCTCGCCACGTCTTGCGTTACCCTCTTTTTTTATTACCTTAAACATATTTTAATGTTCACCTTTCTTAGATAAATCGTTTATAATTTGCACATATTCCTCTGCACGATTAATGCTTAATTCTCCGTGTGTATATCCCTTTAAAAGCTTCAATTCACTTTTTGGAATAGCATTATGTATCTTCCTTGCAGAGCTAATCATAATTTTTCGTTCCTTATCTCCTGCAATAACAAGTACCCTTGCATTGGTATTACTTATAGTGTGCTTTAACGAATAATCAGAATTTGATTTCAGTATAGCTATTAAATCAGCCTTAGATATTTTACAGGTGTCTGTATAGTAATCTCCAAACAGCTTCTCCTTAATTTTTAGAGAATCAAATTGAAGCTTGGAAAACCACCTTTTCTTAATAAGATTATAGCAAAGCTTATATGCAGGCTCAATAAGCTTATATGTGGTTTTCATTGGATAAACCAACGCACTTTCTACTATTGCATAGCTACATATATCTGGCTTATTAGAGAGAATTTCTAATAAAATCTGCCCACCCAATGACAAGCCAGCAAGCATAAAAATTTTACCACCATAATTTTGATTGATAAAATCTATTATTTCCTGTGCATTATCCTCTATGCTTATAAAGCTCCTGTCGCTGTCTGAATGACCATCAAGAATTGGAATAACTATATGATATTCAGCTTTCAAAAGCATTGCAACATCCTTAAAGCACCACCACGATAAGCCACCACCGTGAAGTAGCATTATTACCTTCTCATTTTCTTTGCCAAATTCTTTAATAACCATATCAATTTTTACTGTATAAGCATAGCGTCGCCAAAGGAGAAAAATCTGTATTTCTCCTTTACTGCTATGTCGTAAGCATTCATAATAGTATTATAATCAGCAAAGGCTGAAACAAGCATAATCAGTGTACTTTCTGGCAAATGAAAATTAGTAACAAGTCCGTCAAGCACCTTGAATTTATAGCCTGGGTAGATAAAAATCTCTGTAAAGCCCTCGCAAGCTATAACCTCACCATTATTCTCGGTTGCTACTGATTCAAGAGTTCTACAGCTTGTAGTGCCTACTGCTATAACTCTGCCACCGTTTGCTTTTGTGGCTTTTATAAGCTGAGCTGTTTCCTGTGGCACCTCGTAATGCTCTGAATGCATTTTATGATTTGTAACATCGTCAACCTTTACTGGTCTGAATGTTCCTAAACCAACATGAAGTGTTACATAGCCTATCTTTACACCCTTTTCTTCAATTTTTTTCATAAGCTCTGGTGTAAAGTGCAAGCCTGCTGTTGGTGCAGCAGCCGAGCCAAGCTCTTTGCTGTAAACAGTCTGGTAACGCTCTTGATTTTCTAGCTTTTCTGTAATATATGGTGGCAGTGGCATTTGCCCTACCTTATCAAGTGCAGAATAAAAGTTCTCGTTGCCACAATCAAATTCAACAATTCTGTTGCCATTTTCAAGCACCTCTAAAACCTTACAGCTCATAATATCGCCAAAGGTAAATTCTGCACCCTCTCTTGCCTTTTTACCTGGCTTTGCAAGGCACTCCCACACATTGGTGCGTACCTGTGTTAAAAGCAAAAACTCTACTCTTGCACCGGTTGAGCGTGTTCCATATATTCTTGCAGGCAATACCCTTGAATTATTTGCAATAAGGCAATCGCCCTCTTTTAAATAGTCTATAATATCATAAAAGCTTTTATGCTCAACAGAATTTTCTTTTCTGTTTATAACCATAAGCCTTGAGCTATCACGAGGCTCTACTGGTGTTTGAGCAATAAGCTCCTGTGGTAAATCATAATAAAAATCACTTGTTTTCATTTTGTTTTCCTTTCGGAGTGTTTGTTGTTGTGGTAAATTGGGGTTTGTAGGGCAGTTTACGCACAAACTCAAATAGAGAAAAGCGTAAAGTTTGGGTCCACCCTTTTTAAAGGGTGGTGGGGTCGAGGGGTAACACCCCTCGTGGGTTTTTAGGGCAACGCCCTAAACTCATAATCGTCTTTTTAAAATGCCGTTTTCAACGGCATTTTAGGAATTAACTAGAAGTTAAAGGGCTTTGCCCTTTAAAATCCCACGAGGGCTTTGCCCTCGACCCAAAAGCCTTTAAAAAGGCTTTACCCAAACTTCAAGTTTTGGTTTGTGCTAATCTTGAG
>JAXJTP010000090.1:0-25746 GCA_036309525.1 Acutalibacteraceae bacterium
ATTTTAAAGGGCAAAGCCCTTTAACTTCTCGTTAATTCCTAAAATGCCGTTGAAAACGGCATTTTAAAAAGACGATTATTCGTTAAGGACTCCGTCCTTAAAACCTGCAAGGACTCTGTCCTTGACCTGCCAGCCTTTAAAAAGGCTGGACCTAAACTTCACGTTTTTCTCTATCAGCGTTTGTGCGTTAGCCCAACAAATCCAAAATGTTTTTGTAAATCTTCCCTAAAATATTTGCTGATATATAACAAATGTTCTAAAATATCCTTTGGTGAAAAGTGCTGAAATCTAAATAAAAATTTGGTATAATTACCCTGTTCATAATTTGTTAAAAAAGAGGGATGTTTATGAGTATGGTAAGTAAGTACGTAAAAGACTTAAAAACCGAATTCGAAGGCTATAATGCTCAAAAGCTAGGTAAAGACCTTACAGCAGGCTTAACTGTATGTGCTGTTGCTTTGCCGTTGGCATTGGCTTTTGGTGTAAGTGGTGGTGCAACAGCAGCTGCTGGTATGGTTACAGCTATTGTTGCAGGTATTGTTATCGGAATGCTTTCAGGTGCATCGTATCAGATTTCAGGCCCTACCGGTGCAATGAGTGCAGTGCTTATTTCTATTGTTATGACATATCAGCTAAAGGGTGTATTTATAGCCTGTTTTCTGGCTGGTTTAATTATGCTGTTGTGTGGTATTTTTAAGCTTGGTAGACTAATAAGCTTTATACCGTCATCTGTTATTATGGGCTTTACCTCGGGTATTGCCATAACAATTGCAATGGGACAAATTGATAATTTCTTTGGTACAACAAGTGAGGGTACAGGAATAATAGAAAAGCTTATATCTTATTCTAAGCTAGGCTTTAATATTGATTTAACTACAACTCTTATAGCAATAGGTGTGCTTGTAATTATGATTATATGGCCTAAAAAATGGGGTGCAAAGGTGCCTGCGTCTTTGGTTGGTATAATTGTGGCAACAGCTGTTCAGTTGATTTTTAATTTTGAAAGCGTTGCAGTTGTTGGTGATATTCCACGTACAATTTTTTTAGAGGACAGACTTTCTTTTGAAGGTGTAAGCTTTGCTATGGTAAAGGATTTGATGTCGCCAGTAGTTACTATTGCAGCACTAGCTATTATCGAAAGCCTGCTTTGTGGTGCAAGTGCTTCAAGAATGAAAAAGGAGTCATTTGACGCAGACCGAGAGCTTGTTGCTCAGGGTGTAGGTAATATGGTTTTACCTTTGCTTGGTGGTGTGCCAGCAACAGCAGCAATAGCAAGAACAAGCGTTGCTATAAAATCTGGTGAGCAAACAAGACTTACAAGTGTATTTCACTCTGTTTTCCTTTTGGCTTCAATGTTCCTTCTGGGTGGCGTAATGGCTAAAATTCCACTATCAGCCTTGGCTGCTGTGCTTATGGTTACAGCCTTTAAAATGAATGAGTGGAGTGACATTAAATTTATTTTCAGCCACAAGTTTAAAACATCTATTAGTCAGTTTTTACTTACAATGATTTGTACAGTTGTATTTGACCTTACAGTGTCAATTGTACTAGGTATTTTATATTCAGCAATTATGTATATGTCAGCTTCTGCACATATTTCTGTTCATTTCTCAGATGTTGACCCTGAAAAGCTAAAGGGTAAGCTTGAGTGTAGCAAAGAGGATTTTGCTGGTGTACAGGTTGCATATGTAACAGGCCCACTATATTTTGCATCTGCAAGTGAATTTGAGGACAAGCTTGAAGAGGCTAACAAGGATAACCATACGCTTTTAATGTCAATGCGTGGTGTTCCTAATATAGATGTATCTGGTGCAAGAGTTATACTTGAAAAGGTAAAGGAATTA
Source organism: Acutalibacteraceae bacterium (assembly GCA_036309525.1). GTDB lineage: Bacteria > Bacillota > Clostridia > Oscillospirales > Acutalibacteraceae > CAG-964. Next base: position 1,845 of record JAXJTP010000090.1, read on the forward strand.
CAGGATAATGGCTGTGATGTTATGTTCTGTGGTATGTGCAAAAGAGCAAAGGCTACACTTGACAGAGCCGGTGTTACCGAGCTGGTTGGAGAAGATAATTACTACATAAGTGCAGATCAGGCTTTTGTAAGAATAATGGAAAAAGCATAAAATCGGAATAATATAGCTACTTTATATTCCGTAATACAATACCACCACATTCGCTAAAAAGAGTGTGGTGGTGTTTTTTATTATAAGCTATAATGAACAGAAAAGATAAATTAGTGCTTGTAGAGTAACGAACAAACTATAAACTATATGAAACTAACAGAGAATGTATGGCAACTGTAAAAACTTGCGATACATTCTCTGCTTATGCTTGTGATTAACTACCCTATAATCGGGAGCTTATAGGTGTGTATAAGCAATATTTTATTGCACGAAAAAAATAAATAAGAGCTTTATTTGACAAAAAGAATGATTAGTGTTATAATATCGCCACAGAATTTGCATAATTGCAAAAAAATCTAAAAAAGCCTTGACTATATGTGCTTTCTGTGATATAGTATATTTACCTCGGAAAAAAGGGGCTTATTTTTTTGTGCCAATTTTTGAGGGAGGCTTAAATTTACCGCAATAATCGGAGGTGCCGTTAAAATGAGAGTAAAAGTAACATTAGCTTGTACAGAGTGCAAACAGCGCAACTACAACACAATGAAGAACAAGAAAAACGATCCAGAGAGATTGGAAATGAAGAAGCATTGTAGATTTTGCAACAAGCATACTCTTCACAAGGAGACAAAGTAATATCGGAGGTATTAGTTATGGCTGAAAAGGTCGAGAAAAAGACTACCGAGAAAAAGGTTGCCGACAAGAAGGTAGCCAAGAAAAAGGATAAGAAGCCTAACATTTTTGCTAGAATTGCAAAATACTTTCGTGAGTGCAAAGCAGAAGTAAAGAAGATTACTTGGCCAGCACCAAAATCAGTTTTTAAAAATTTTGGTGTAGTATTGGTTATTATGTTAGTAATGGGACTATTTATTTTTGCATTGGATCAGGGTCTTTTCGCATTGCTGGGTCTTGTAATGGAGACCTCTGCAGGCTAAACTGCGTGAGAGGATGATGTGCAATGTCAGGAGAAGCAAAATGGTATGTTGTTCACACCTATTCAGGTTATGAGAACAAAGTAGCTTCTACTTTGGAGAAAACTGTTGAAAACAGAAATCTTCAAGACGTTATTCAGGGTGTAAAGGTTCCTACAGAAATAGTTACAGAAATTGGCGAAAATGGAGTAGCTAAGGATGTAGAGCGTAAGCTTTACCCAGGATATGTATTTATCAAGATGGTATATACAGACGAAACATGGTATGTTGTACGTAATATTCGTGGATGCACTGGTTTTGTTGGTCCATCATCAAAGCCTGTACCACTATCAGATGACGAAGTGGTTAAAATGGGCGTAGAAATAAGAAGTGTAGAGGTTTCTTACAGCGTTGGTGATTCAGTAAGAATTATAGATGGTCCTCTTGAGGATTTCGTAGGCGTTGTAGAAGAAATTGATACAGATAAAAACATAGTAAAGGTAACAGTTTCTATGTTTGGTAGAGAAACTCCTGTTGATTTAGAGCTTGGACAAGCAGAATTACTGGAGTGATTAACACGCTAATAATCTGTTTAATACAGTTATTATTGAATTGAGGGATTTTAAAATATCCCTTGTGGGAGGAATGTAAATTTATTAAAACATTCCGACAAAACCACGAATTATGGAGGTGCAAAAAAAATGGCTCAAAAGGTTGTAGGTTTCATTAAGCTACAAATACCTGCCGGTAAAGCTACCCCGGCACCACCTGTTGGTCCTGCACTAGGTCAGCACGGTGTAAACATTATGGCGTTCACTAAGGAATTTAATGAGCGTACAAAGAATGACATCGGAATGATTATTCCAGTTGTTATTACAGTATATGCAGATCGTACTTTTTCATTTATTACAAAGACACCACCTGCTGCTGTACTAATTAAGAAGGCTTGTAACATCCAGAGCGGTTCTGGTGTGCCTAACAAGAATAAGGTTGCAAAGATTACCCGTGAGCAGGTTAAGCAGATTGCTGAGCAGAAAATGCCAGACCTAAATGCTGCTAATATCGATACAGCGATGAGCATGATCGCTGGTACAGCTCGTAGTATGGGCGTTGAAGTAATCGATTGATCTAACTACCCAGGTGGGAGGAAAAGATCCGATTTTACCACTTTATAGGGAGGAACCACAATGAAACACGGTAAGAAATATGTTGACAGTGCTAAGCTGATCGACAGAACAAAATTATACGATGCTGACGAAGCATTAGATCTAGTTGTAAAAACATCAACTGCTAAGTTTGACGAAACAGTTGAAGTACACGTAAAGCTTGGTGTAGATAGCCGTCATGCTGACCAGCAGGTTAGAGGTGCTATTGTACTACCAAACGGTACAGGTAAAAGCGTTAAGATTCTTGCAATTTGTAAGGGTGACAATGTTAAGCTTGCAGAAGAGGCTGGCGCTGATTATGTAGGTGCTGAGGAGTTCACACAGAAGATTCAGCAGGAAGGTTGGATGGACTTTGATGTTCTAATCACAACACCTGATATGATGGGTCTTGTTGGTCGTCTAGGTAAGGTTCTTGGTCCTCGTGGCTTAATGCCAAACCCAAAGGCTGGTACAGTTACACCTGACATCGCTAAGGCTATTAAAGAGGCTAAGGCTGGTAAAATTGAGTACCGTCTTGATAAAACAAACATTATTCACTGCCCAATTGGTAAGTCTTCTTTTGGTACAGAAAAGCTACTAGAGAACTTCAATACTCTACTAGAGGCAGTAGTTAAGGCTAAGCCAGCTGCTGCAAAGGGTCAGTATATCAGATCTTGTGCTGTAACAAGCACAATGGGTCCTGGCGTTCGTGTAAATCCAAATAAGGTTGGCGGACAGCAGGCATAATTGAAGCAATCTGTTGATTGTTAAACTAAAAATACTTTACTTTATGTAATGGTATATATGCTGTTCAAAGACAGCAGGTGTTAAAAGTAAAAGGGGTTCCCTACCTGCCGAGGACAAGCGTAACATAAGACTTGATTTTATTATAGTCGTGTTGTGCCTTCCCTCGCAAAATGGGAAGGCACTTTTTAATGCAATTTAATTGCACTTTTCAACACTCAATACTTTATGGAGGTGAACTATAATGGCAAGTGAAAAGGTTCTTGAACAAAAGAAAGCATTAGTTGTTGAGCTAACAGAAAGATTACAGAATTCTATTTCAGGTATCGTAGTTAAGTACGAAGGCATTACAGTTGAGGACGACACAAAGCTTCGTAAAGAGCTAAGAGAGGCTGGCGTTAAATATACTGTTGTTAAGAACACAATGTTATCAAGAGCTGCTGATAACGCAGGTCTTGCTGATATGAAGGGTGTACTTGAGGGCACAACTGCTCTAGCTACTTGTGATGACGATTACGTTGCTCCTGCTCGTATTCTTTGCAAGTTTGCTGACACTCACGAAAACTTTGAAGTAAAGACAGGCTATATGGATAACGACATTATCGATATGGACAAAATCCAGAGTCTGGCTAAGCTACCTACAAGAGAAGTTCTTCTTGCAAATGTACTTGGTGCATTCCAGGCACCAATCGCAAGCTTTGCTCGTGCAGTACAGGCAATTGTAGACAAGGGTGGCGTAGAGGCTTGCATGGCTGCTGCTGAAGAGGCTGCACCTGCAGAAGAAGCTGCTGAATAATTCAGTAGAATTAAAAATTTGAAATTAATTATATTTTATAACATGGAGGTTTTTTATCATGGCATCTGAGAAAATTACTGCTATTATTGAAGAATTAAAGACTCTTACAGTTTTGGAGCTAGCTGATCTAGTTCACGCTGTTGAGGACGAGTTTGGTGTATCTGCTGCTGCTGCTGTTGCTGTTGCTGCTCCTGGTGAGGCTGCTGCTGCTGAGGAGAAGACAGAGTTTGACGTTATCCTAAAGTCATTCGGTTCAAGCAAGATGAACGTTATCAAGGTTATCCGTGGTATCACAGGTCTAGGTCTAAAGGAGTCAAAGGAGCTTGTTGAGGGTTGTCCTAAGGCTGTTAAAGAGGCTATCTCTAAGGACGAGGCTGAGGATATCAAGAAGCAGCTTGAAGAGGCTGGCGCTGAGATCGAGATTAAGTAATTTTGCTTTTAAAGCATTTACTTACTATTTAAATTTAGCATTAGAAGAGGTTGTCTGTATAGGCAACCTCTTTTTGTGTTTTCTGAAAATTTTAAGGCTCTATGTCAATAGTTGGGGTAACCCGAAAATAATAAAAGCAAAAACAGGCAATGGCAACTAAGCTGTTGCCTGTTTTTGCTTAGAGAGGATATGTAGAATTTTACTTTAGGTGTATTCTGATTAGGCTACGTTTTTTTACTCGTAAAAGCTATAATATTTTTTTAATAACATCAAAGATTTTTTAAATAAACAAAATCTTTGATGTTATTTTGTTGTTGTTAATGTATTATAATTACTATTGTAAGATGAAGTTAATTAATCGGCTACATAAAACTGATGTAGCTAAGTGCCATATTAATTATTTTACTTCGTTTTCCTAAGAATTTCTCACACTTTGACCTTTAGCAAGTCAAAGGATCTTGTAACCTTTATAAAAAGTAGAAAAGATTGAAGGAGTCGGTAACCTTCAATCTTTTTTATTTTTGTAATTTTAAACAAGCACTAAAAAGCACTGTACAATCGTTGTGACTGTACAGTGCTTTAATATTATTGATATTTAATTTTATTGTAAGGTTGAAATTTTTCCTATAATGAACTTTTGAAGCATTATAACATCACTTACATTTAAAATACCATCACGGTTTACATCTGCGTTTTGCATTTGAGTACGATTTAGCATATCTGGGTTGATTACAGCCTTCATTGCAAATATTACATCAGAAATGTTAATGCTACCGTCGCAATTTACATCACCTAGGGTTGGAATATAGCCATATACTACGATATTCTCATTAGGCATTGTAAGTGGAAGGTCACGCCAGATTATATTTTTACCTCCAGGAGGTGGCAGAGGTGCTTCAATTTTTTCACCTTCGTAGTAGGTTTTACTTACTATGTAGTTATCATTAACATAAAAATCAACTGTGTAGGTGTTTTCTTTTACTTGGTTGAATAGAGTGATATTACTGTCTGGCATAGTTTCAGGAATTTCTGCTGACCAGCCAGTTGCAGTATAGCCATAATCTAAATTAAGATAAGGAGCGTTTACCTTATCGCCCTCTCTTAGGCAGGTTATATAGAATAGCTCATCATCAAGATACATTTCAAGAGTGTATTTATCCTTTTCTGTGTAAAGTCTTGGAATGTCCTCTTCACTGAATACCCATACAGAGTTTTTGCTGTATTTTAGATATTCCTTTGAGATGAATCCATTAAGTGTTGATAGATTCATTTCTTTATTAAAGGTATCAAACTCATAGCTTGTTATAGATACAGTGTCTATTGGTGTGCCAAAATCTGGATCTTCACTATAATAGGTATCCCAAGACCATCTCAAACAGTAGGTATCTTTAATTACAATAGAGCCTGTATTTGATTGTAAAATATCGCCACAGAATATACCAGATTTAGGGTATGAAGCCTCAGAATAATAATCATTGTTAGTATAGCAGTATCTCATATTTATTTTACCACTACTGCTTATAAGTCCGGCAAAGCCACCATAATAGAAGTCATCATTTATTATAACAAGACTATCTGATGAATAGGAGTTTGATATATTAATATTAGAGCTACCTGTAATGCCTATTATTTCTCCAGCAAAGCCACCAGCATTACCATTTGCCACTACATAATTATCTCTTGTGTAGCAACAGTATATTTCTGTATCAGATGATGTACTGCTGAATAATCCTACTAAAGCACCAGCGTTATTACCCTGAGTGTTAATATAGCTGTTTTCTATACCAAGGTTAGTAATTACAGCGTTTTCTGCACTGCCTATAAAGCCTACATTATCTCTTGTTTCCTTGATAAATAAGCCGTATATAGAATAGCCATTACCATCAAAATTACCCTTGAACGAATTGCTTGATGTGCTGTTTTCCAGCTTTATTCCAGCAGGCTCCCATATGTTTTCTGGATAATGTATTTCGCCTGTGATTCCATCATATCCCCAAGAACCACAATCTGTAATATCATTATAGAAAATATCATTTGCAAGCTTGTAATAACAATTACCATATTCTGCATTTCTATAGTTGATTACATATGAGAAGTAATCAAGCTGTTCAGGTGATGCTATTATATAAGGGTTTACCTTTGTACCTATACCACTTTCGAATGAGGTTGCCTTGTACTTAGCCTTTACAAGAGTGTTATTGCTAACTGCTGAATAATTTCCTTCCCATTCAACAAACTGGTATCCAGTAAGTATAGGAGCTTGAGGTAGCTTTGCTGTTTCTCCGAATGCAAGCTTTTGTGAAGAAAGTACATTGTTTTCTCTGTCAACAAAGGTTACAGTGTATAGCTTTGAAGTGGATTTCTTGTATTTAGCAGTTATAGTAGTGTCAGCTGTAACGTTGTTTGCGTTACTGCTCCAACCGATAAACATATAGCCGGCACGCTTTGGATCTGAAGGTGGCACAGCAAATGAGTTTGGTGCAACCTCCTGTGTTGAAAGAACTGTACCATCATAGTCAAGATATTTAACAGTATAGGTTGTAGCTTCTATTTCTGGCTCAGTAACATTGTAATAGATAATCTTTTCACCAGAATATTCTCCCATACCAGTAATAATAATACTTGCTCTGCCTATCTCACGGAAATTATCACTATATACTATATAGTCAACACCCTCTTTCAGTGTAGTACCATTATATGTAACAGTGATTTTTGGTAAAGAGATATTTTGGCTGTAAACTATATCATTAACCTCTGAAAAATCAGCAGTACAGATGTCCTTAACTACATCATCTGTTCTGAATGTAACAAGATTACTATCTTTACTATTCAGGTTTGTAGTAATTATTTCTAAATCACAGTCAGACTCAATCTGAAATTCAGGTGTAGGGTTTGTATATATTACCTTGTAGTAATATATATTATTACGCTGTACTGTTGTATCTACATAATTATAACCCTTGTAGTCTGTAATAAGAGTTTCCCATGCTCCAGAGCCTTGGTTTCGTCTGTATACTGTGTAGAAGCCGTTATTAATTGATTCACCTGTCCAGCTTAATTTAGCAGAATCGCCTGTGCTGTTGTCTATGCTTAGCTGTGGTGTTATAGGATTTTTAGGTGTTACAACAGAAACTATATTACTGTATTTACTTGCATTTCTGTATAGTCCGAATAACATACCAGTTTCATAGAATTTATATTTAAATAAATATTTTGTTTCAGGCTTAATTTCCATATCGTAGGATACTCCAGAATATGAATATTCGTTACCAGAGGCAAAATAATTAGAAGCAGTAGCCCAGGTCTCTCCGTTGTCAACAGAGCAGTAAATTCTGCCGACTATATGGTTAGAATCCTTGTATGTAGAAAGATAAAGAATGTTATTATCAAATTTTACACCATTAATGTGAGGATCACTATTTGTTTTAACAACAGGGTCGTCCTCCTGATATTCAAAGGTCATACTATCCTCAGGACCATAATATTTAACGCCTTTATAGGTGTTAAATAGCTTTAATGTATAGGTGTAGGTTACACCTACCTTTAGATCGCCATTATTGTCATAATACTCGTTTTTATCAATACCCTCGTAAAATGTTTTAAGAAGTACAGGCTTGTTATCCTCGGCTGATGTTCTGTAAAGCTCTCCTGATACTATTGCACCCCAATGTGTAAGTATGCCATTTTTGTACCCGTGTTCATCTATAAGATCAGCATTAAGATATGGGTTTTGACCAACATATACATAGGCAATAGTGTCGCTTAGCTCACTGTCTGAAATATCATTATTGTTTGTAATAGCCTTAACCTTGTAAAAAGAAACTGTATTTACAGGTCTGGAATACATACTGAACATTTCCGTTGAAAATGTAGTATTAGTTGTAGCACCCGAATATGTGTAGTTGCCGTTTTCGGTGTCACAGGCATAAATCTGATAGAAGTCAGCATTTTCTACCTTATCCCATTTAATAGTAGCACCTGTTGAGGTACCTGTTTGTACAGCCTCTGCTGTTGGGGTGCTAAGTGTTGATACGCTCTTATCCTTAACAACAACAGTACATTTAGTTAAAATGGTGTTTGTAGTGCTGGCTATAATTTCTGTTGTACCACTTGCCTTTGCAGTAATAGTACCATCTGGTAATACAGTTGCAACGCCCTCGTTTTTGCTGTGGTAGCTTACAGTCTGACTAGCAGTTGCAGGAAAAACTGTAGCACTGATTTTTGTTTTAGAGCCCTTAGCAAGCTCAAGTCTGCTATTTGAAAGCTCGATTGAGGTAGGTGTTGTGTTTTCAGTATCGTATTCAAGTGCTTTTTTTACAGCCTTATAGGCATTTACTCTACCATAGCCTGTTGAGTCGTCATAGCCAGTTTTGAACAAATCATCAGTTGAGTTAAAGATAATATCCTTAACATCCTCTACAGTAAGCTCAGGTCTTACAGACAATATCATACCTGCTATACCTGCTACAACAGGTGATGCCATTGAGGTACCTGCATAGCTTTGATAGTCGTTGCCTGGTATAGTACTATGTACAGGATCACCAGGTGCAGCAACCTTGTTTGTGCTTGCTCCGTAGTTTGAAAAACGAGCTCTATATTCGCCTGATTCATCAAGTGCAATTACGCTGATAGTACCTTCGCAGTCTGATGGATAGTAGTAGTCAGATGAATCAGCATTACCTGATGCACAAACAACAACACAGCCACTCTTTACAGCCAATTCAACTGCATTACTGAAGATGTTGTTTTGATCGTATTGACCACCCAATGACATATTGATAACTCTTGCACCGTTTTCAACTGCGTATTTTATAGCTCTGTATACTGTAATAGTAGAAAAGCTAGCACCATCACCAGTATCACAGCCTATGCCGATTAAATCAATTGCACTGTTATCAATAGCTGAGCCTACACCAGCTATACCAGTATTATTGTTTGCCTCAGCAGCAATAATACCACTTACATGTGTACCGTGAGATCCGTTATCGCCCTTTAATGGAGTAACAATACCATCATCTGAAATACGAACAGATAAATCTCTGTTGATGATATTTTTTAAATCCTCGTGGTTAATATCAACACCTGTATCAAGTACAGCTACCTTAGTTTTTTGGTGGTCATTTTTTGCTATTAATTTCCACGCCTCTACTGATTTTATCATATCCAAATGATATAGATCCTCATGCTTAGTATCGTCTATATAATCACTTAGAAAATAATCTGTAGTATAAATCTGATCCTTTTCTATAAATTCGATATATTCGTTAGACTCAAGCTTTTCTATTGCACTATCTACTGTATCTTCAAGCGAAATAGCAATTTTAACAAGCTTTTTGCCCTCGTTGAATGGTAAAACAGCAGTAACACTCATACGCTCGTCATTGATGATATCAGGTATATCCTCGTCATTAATACCAGCCTTTGTTACAGCAAGAACCTCACCAGGAATAAAGCCAAGCTCCTTTGGCTCTGTTTTTCTCTCGTTTTCTGCATTGCTGTAATTCTCAAAAATTTTATCACCTCTTGAGTCAACAGCCTTTTTAAGCATTTCGGCATTTTCAGAATTTCCGTTGCTGTAGTAATCATCAAGCACTGTACGCAGTGCTTCTTCATAGGTAGCTTTATCTTTAATATCATTGATAAGCTTACCTGCTTTGCTTGGTTGTGTTGCACTTTTTTCTACACGACTTACAGTGCTTTCGTTTACGGCTGTTGTTGCCTTTGATTTTTCAGTAGCAACAGTCTTATTGTTTTTTACAATAATTTCATCCGTAGCAGATACACTTGCAGAAACCGTTACAGAAAAAAGCATAGTAGCAGACAATGCAGCTGCTATAAGTTTCTTTCGTAAGTTCATAAAACCTCTCCTTCTAATAATTTCAACCTAACCTAGAATTTACCTTAAAGCATAAAACAGCTTTTATATCTATCTACAAAGCAATTTCCTAAAAAAGAGGTATAGCATCATTTTTCTTTCTTAAGATTACTTTATTGTCAGAAATATTAAGCTTTTTCGATTTTAGATAATCCTAAGTAGCACATACTATTATAATGTAAGATATTACTATTTGCAATTAAACACTAATCCGTTATAGTTAAATTTTCAAGTGAAAATTATGTTATAATTGCATATTTTTTTGATTATTATTTTCAGGATAATACATATAAAGCGTTAGTGAAAAATATATATGATATGGTTAGGTTATGCTAACTGATTATTGAAAACGACAAAATATATAAATATTAAACTAATTATGATTGACAAATTAAGGAAATAATTGTATTATTATAATCAAGTTAGCAATCACTAACTAAAACTGTAATAATATTTGTAAAATATATTTTGATTAAGCTGTTAAAGGGGGCTATATATATGAATACTCTAAAGCAAGCTAAGGTTGGCGACACTGTAAAGGTTGTTAAGCTACACGGTGAGGGAGCTATTAGAAGAAGAATTATGGATATGGGAATTACAAAGGGCGTAGAGGTTTATATACGCAAGGTTGCACCATTGGGAGATCCTATGGAGGTAACTGTAAGAGGCTACGAGCTTTCACTACGTAAGGCTGATGCTGAAATGATAGAAACTATGTGATTTTTACAGAGATTTCTGATACAAGAAGAAATCTCTGATTTTATGAGATGAAAGTTAGTTTAAGCTAATTCGAAAAGAGAGGTAAATATTATATGAAATTAAAAATTGCGTTGGCTGGTAATCCTAACTGTGGTAAAACAACTCTGTTTAATGCACTAACGGGTTCAAATCAGTTTGTAGGAAACTGGCCGGGAGTAACTGTTGAGAAAAAAGAGGGTAACCTTAAAAAGCACGATGATGTTATAATTACAGACCTTCCAGGTATTTATTCGCTTTCGCCATATACACTAGAAGAGGTTGTGGCTAGAAATTATTTGATAGAACAAAAGCCAGATGCAATATTAAATATTGTAGATGGTACAAATCTTGAGAGAAATCTATATCTTACAACACAGCTTACCGAGCTTGGTATTCCTGTGGTTGTTGCCATTAATATGATGGATATAGTAGAGAAAAATGGTGACAAAATTGATATAGAGGGGTTGTCAAAAAAGCTTGGCTGTAAGGTTGTAGAAATATCTGCGTTGAAAGCAACAGGAATAATTGAAGCCTCAGAGCTTGCAATTGAAGTAGCCAAAAATGGAAAAGCTCATTCTCCTATGCATATATTTGATGGTGCAGTTGAACACGCTTTAGCTCATATAGAGGAATACTGCCTGCACGATTTACCAGAGAGTGAACAGCGTTGGTATGCTATAAAGCTATTTGAGCGTGATGAAAGAGTTATAAAAAGCCTTAATCTGGATAAGAAGATTATTTCACATATCGAAAACGATATTAAAGAGGCAGAAAAGGAATGCGATGATGACGCAGAAAGCATTATAGCAAATGCAAGATATGTTTATATTACATCAATATTAAAGGGTTGCTATATAAAGAAAAATGATGGCAAGATGACAATATCTGACAAAATAGACAGAGTGCTTACTAACCGTTTTGCTGCTATTCCAATATTTGTTGTTGTTATGTTTTTGGTTTACTACATATCAGTAACTACTGTTGGAACAATAGCCACCGATTGGGCAAATGATGGTGTGTTTGGTGATGGCTGGTATTTGCTGGGAATAGGCAGAAGTGATTTTGATGAAGCCAGTGCAGACTATTCACTTAACGGTGATAGAATATCAGCTTATATAGAAGCAGCAGAAGAAGAGGGTGTTGATACAAGCTCAATTAACAAAGCTCTGGAGTCTGAAGAGCCTGACGCAAATGCTATAAATGCATTTGTAGCTGAAGCAGAGACTAAAAATGTTACTGGTATTGTAGAGATAAGAGATGATGAAGGCAGTGTAGAAGAAAAGCTTGCTGTTGATTCATCAGCCTTTGTATCAGCTATCAGCTCACAGGAGCCTGACCCTGCTGACTATGGTGTATGGATTACTGGTATTCCAGCATTAGTTAGTGGCTTACTAACTAAGCTTAACTGTGCCGACTGGTTATCTGGTTTGATAATGGACGGTATTGTAGGTGGTGTAGGTGCAGTGCTTGGCTTTGTACCTCAAATGCTTGTATTGTTCTTGTTGCTTGGCTTTCTTGAGGCTTGTGGCTATATGTCAAGAATCGCATTTGTAATGGATAGAATTTTCCGTAAATTTGGTTTGTCTGGTAAATCATTTATTCCAATGCTTGTTGGTATAGGCTGTGGTGTGCCTGGCATAATGGCTTCTCGTACTATTGAAAATGAGCGTGACCGTAGAATGACAATTATCACAACCACCTTTATGCCTTGTGGTGCTAAAATGCCTATTATAGCATTAATTGCAGGTGCGTTGTTTGGTGGTGCATGGTGGGTAGCACCAAGTGCTTATTTTGTAGGTGTAGCCTCAATAGCAATTTCTGGTATTATGCTTAAGAAAACTAAGCTATTTTCTGGCGACCCAGCTCCTTTTGTAATGGAATTGCCTGCATACCATATGCCAATGCCTAAAAATCTACTTATGTCAACATGGGAGCGTGGCTGGTCGTTTATAAAAAAGGCTGGTACAGTAATTCTTTTATCATCTGTTATTCTTTGGTCTTTACAGTCATTCGGCTTTGAAAATGGTTCATTCGGTATGGTAGAGGATTTAAACAATTCTATACTTGCTGTTATAGGTAATGCTATTGCGTGGATTTTTGCTCCATTAGGCTGGGGTACATGGGAAGGTGCTGTAGCTACTATTACAGGACTTATCGCAAAAGAAAATGTTGTTTCAACCTTTGGTGTAGTGCTTGGAAATAATGCAGAGGTTGCAGAAAATGGTTGGCAGGTTTGGGAAAATATGCGTGCTGTGTTCTCTCCACTTTCTGCTTACTCATTTATGGTATTTAACCTGTTGTGTGCTCCTTGCTTTGCTGCTATGGGTGCTATCAAAAGAGAAATGAATAGTCCAAAGTGGACAGCATTTGCAATAGGCTATCAGTGTGTGTTTGCTTATGCTATTTCATTTATCATTTACCAGCTTGGTACACTGTTTACTGGTGGTGCAACAGCTGTAATTAATATTGTAGGTGCTGTTATTGCAGTAGCTTTGGTTGTATTTATAATATTTATGCTATTCAAGCCTTACGAGGAGTCAACAAAGCTTACAAAGAAGGTAAAGGTATAATTAAATTGATAATGGGGGAATAATAATGTCAGCTTGGTTGATGAGTAATTGGGGTTCAATAATTGTTGTGATGGTTTTGGCAGTGATTATTGCTCTGATTATTATAAAAATGGTTAAAGACAAAAAAAGTGGAAAAACCTCCTGTGGCTGTGGTTGCTCAAACTGTGCTATGAGAGATTCTTGCCATAGTAATAAAAATTGATATGAAATAAGGCTTCTCTGATGACTTAAGAGAAGCCTTATTTTTTGCTGAATTTAATATTTAATTAATATTAATATATTTTCTTACTAAGCATTAAGTGGTATAATTCTGTTATAGCAGAAAAATAAAAGGGGAGAAAATTAAAATGCAGATTATAAATTATTTTGAAAGCAATAAAAAAGAGGAGCTTTTAGAAAAAATTGAAGCTATTGATTGGTCAGCAGCAAAGTTTCTTGTAGAGCTATTGAAGGAGGATAGATTTTATGAAATGCTAGGTGGAGAGGGAGAGTTATATCTTCTTATGGATAGTGACAGCCTTGTGTCATTCCTTACATTAACCAGACAGGATACAGTAAGAGATGAGAGTATGTACCCTTGGATCGGCTTTGTTTACACCGTTGAGGAGTATCGTAGCAACAGATATTCAGAAAAGCTGATGAATCATGCTGAAAATGAGGCAATTAAAAAGGGCTTTGATAGGGTTTATGTTGCTACAGACCATATAGGACTTTATGAAAAATACGGCTATGATTATCTTGAAAATCGTATAGGCTATTGGGGCGACGACAACAGAGTGCTTATAAAAAAGCTTTGATAATAAAAAGCCCTGTAAAAATGTTAAAATGGGTATGACTGAGCATACCGACTAAAATTGAGAAATTGAAAATGAGGAAAAAGCTATGAATATAAAAACAGACAGACTGATAATTACAAAATTTACACCTGATATGGCAGAGGCTGTACATATTAATTCTCTTGACGAGGATAACAGAAAATTTAATCCAGACGAGGTTTTTGAAACCATTGATGACGCAAAGGGTGTTGTTGAATTTTTGATGAGTGTATACGAAAATGGCGATGGTCCTTTGGTGTACCCTGTTTTACTTCTTGATGCCACTAATGTTGGCTATGTACAGGCAGTGCCTTTGGATGATGGCAAATGGGAAATAGGCTACCATATCGGTAAAGCCTACACAGGCAAGGGCTATGCAACCGAGGCAGTTAAAGCCTTTTTACCTGTTATTATGCAAAGGCTTGGTATTACAGAAATGCTAGGCATTTGCGTAGCAGAAAACGTAGCCTCTATCAAGGTTTTAGAAAAAGCAGGCTTTAAAAAGGAGTTTGAGGGCATAGGTAGCTATCAGGGTGAAGACAGAGAGATTTGCAAATTCACCTACTATACAGCTGAATAATAATTAAATTATTTAAATAAAAGTGAATGCTATTAATTGTAGCATTCGCTTTTTATTTTTCTTTGAAGTGTTTAGCTTTAAGGCTTCTGTTAAAAAAATTTAAAAAGTCTATTGACAAATATATACTGTGTGTTGTATAGTATTATGCAAAGAGAGGTATAGGGTTGATATTCAACTAATATCAGGATTTTTAGAGGGTTGTGTACTAATAGCTATGAAAATTCAGTATTAAAATGGGTATCAATTAAAGCTATAAAGCCTTATACCGAAATTTCAGAACCAACACTTTATCCTATTAACCTTTTATAAAAAAATTTAAAGGGTGTATTGACAAATAATACTATGCGTTGTATAGTATTATGCGAAGGGAGGTATACAATGGATATTCAACTTAAAAGGGGACTTTTAGAGGTCTGCGTGCTTGCAGCGATAAAAACTCAGGATTCCTATGGCTATCAGATTATTAAGGATATAAAGCCATATATCGAAATTTCAGAATCAACACTTTATCCTATTCTGAGAAGACTAGAAACTGCAAATCTTTTAACTGTTAACACAACCGAGCATAACGGAAGACTTAGAAAGTATTATCATATTACACAATTAGGGTTAGAACGCCTTGAGTTTTTCAAGATAGAATGGAACGAAATTGTATCAATTTATGAATTTGTAACAAGAGGGGATAATTAAAATGAATAAACAGGAATTTATTACATCACTTTATAACAGACTGTCGGGCTTACCACAGAATGATATAGAAAATTCAATAGAATTTTACTCTGAAATGATTGATGATCGTATAGAGGAAGGGTTAACAGAGGAAGAGGCTGTGGCTGGAATTGGTTCGATTGATGATGTGGTATCACAGATTATGTCAGAAATACCAATTACAAGATTAGTAAAGGAAAAGGTGAAGCCTAAAAATGGCTTAAGGGCGTGGGAAATAGTACTTTTAGTATTAGGTGCTCCTATATGGATGTCTATCTTGTTTGCTGTTTTCACAGTAGTTTTTTCGTTATATGTTTCAGTGTGGTCAATAATTATATCCTTATATGCTGTGGCTGTGTCACTGGTAGTAAGTGGTATTACTTGTGTATTAGGTCTGTTTGAGTTTATTTTATGGGGTAATTTGCCATTGTCACTATGTCTGTTTGGTGCTGGACTTGCGTTAATAGGTGTAGGTATTCTGTTGTTTTTAGCATCAAATGCAATTGCAAAGGGCTTTTGTATATTAACAAAAAATATATTTGTAGGAATTAAATCTGGTTTGGTAAAAAGAGGTGCATAAAATGAAAAAGGCATTAAAAATATGGATTATTGTTGCAGTATCGCTTGTGCTTATAGGCTCTTTAATTTTTACAGGAGCTATGGCTTCTTTAGACTTTGATTTCAAACAGCTAAGCACAGAAAATTTTGAAACAAATACATATGAGCTAAAGGAGTCCTTTGATAAAATATCAATAGATGTAGAGATTTCAGATATTACATTTGTACCATCTGATAACAAAAAATGTAAGGTAGTTTGCTACGAAAAGGAAAATCTGAAGCATACTGTTGAGGTAGAAAATGAAACATTAAAAATAGCTACTGTTGATACACAAAAATGGTATGATCATATTGGTGTTTCCTTTAATAATATGACTCTTACGGTTTATCTTCCTGAAAAAGAGTACAGCTCTCTTATGATAGATACAGCTACAGGTGATGTAGAGGTACCTAAGAGCTTTGAATTTGAAAGCGTTTCAGTTGACAGCAGTACAGGCGATATAAACTGCTATGCAACAGCAGATAGCATTGATGTAGACACAACTACAGGTAGCATACAGCTTTCTGATTTGAAGTGTAAGAATGTAAAGGCAAACACTACTACAGGAGAAATTCAGCTTTCTGATGTTGAATGTGAAAGTGTAATAGCAGGCAGTACAACAGGAAAGATAAGCTTTTCAGAGGTTTTAGCAGATGAAAAGCTTTCTGCTGACAGTAACACAGGTGATGTTGCCTTTGATAACAGTGACGCAGAGTCTATAACAGTAAACACCTCAACAGGAGATGTTACAGGCACATTGCTTTCAGAAAAGAATTTCAGATGCGAAACCTCAACAGGTGATATTGATGTTCCAGAAACAACATCAGGTGGCATATGCCGTATAGCAACCTCAACAGGTGATATTAATATAAGCATTATCTGATAATAAAATATAAGCTAATTTTTAAGGTGTTGAAAATTAAAGGACAGCTCTATATAATATAATTACCATAATTCTATTAAAGGGTAATTATATAGAGCTGTCTTTTTTATGCTTTTGCAGGCTTGTTTAGTTGAATGTAATAATTTGGATATTGATATAACGAAAATTTGAAATGAGGTGAGTAATATTAATACTGAGAGAACAGAAATTAATAAAGGTAAATACCAGATAAATAATTGTAAAATTATAGATATGAAAAAGGCTTGCTTAATATTGGCAATAGCTTTTTGGGGGATACAGATGTTCGTTGAGTTATTTGGAAATGTAACTTTAGTCAGATTATTTCCACTGGAGCTATTGCAAAAATATTTTGACCCTGTATTTTATAGTAGCTTTTTTCTTATGGCTGTAATTACCTTCAGAAAAGCCTTTTTTAGTGCAATAAGGTCCTTTAAAGCGAATTACGAAGGGTACTTAATGTGGGTAGCAATATTTTTGGTTATAGCCTTAGTGCTTATGATTACTTCGGCGATTATTCTTGATTCGTTTGGAGTAGGAGAAAGTGCTAATCAGGAGGCTATTGACAAGTCGATAGCTAAATATGGTATAGTGCATATTTTAACAGTATGCATTTTTGGCCCTGTTGTTGAAGAGGTTTTTTATAGAGGAATTCTGTTTGAGGCTCTCAAAGGTAAAGAAGGTAATACCATAAGAGGTGTGTTTGCTATTCTTTTAACTTCACTATTATTTGCATTTGCTCACGTATCTGTAATAGGCTTTACAGTTGACGATTTGCTTGCTAATATACCAGTTTTTATGCTTGGCTTATCAATTACTGCTTTGTACTTTAAAACAGATAACATTATATGTTCTATCCTACTACATATAATTATAAACTCATACGCTACATTAGGATAGTAATAAGGCAGAATTTGAAAGAGGCGTAAACTAATGACAAAGCAAAAGAAGATTAAATTTTTGATTATATATGTAATTGCATTTTATGCTTTATGGGCATTTAATGAATTATTGGTTTTTGTTAAATTAAACTTAATTATTGAAAATGAAATTGCATTTGCCTTCATAGAAAGTGGCATTATTAAAAATTTAGTTTGGACATTACCTGCTATTTTTCTGATAAGTTATTTTAAATCAGATGTCTATATAAACCTGAAAGAAATGTTTTCGGCAAAGGTCACTTGGATAAAATATTTACCACTTTTTATAATTTTTACAGCGTGTATAGTAGTTAGTGCAATATTCCAAACAGGTAAGCTGGAAATAGCAAGCAGTTTTGGAATTGATGAATTAATAGTAGTGCTTTTTGTGGGACTCACAGAGGAAATGGTTTTTCGTGGTTGGCTACTTAATGCTACTATTAACGAAGATAAAAAATGGAAATACATACTTATAAATGCTATAATGTTTCTTGCAATTCATTTTCCTATCTGGATTAGCAATGGGATTTTTATAAGCAGTTTTACAAGCCTTGGTTTTTTACAGATTATAATATTGAGTATTATTTTTAGCTGTACATTTATAAAAAGTAAAAGTATACTTGTTCCAATAGCTCTGCATATGTATTGGGATTTGCTTATATTTCTGCTTATTGGATAGATAAATTCTAAATTTAACAGAAGGGCTGTGCTATTAAAATGGTAAGAGAAGTTAATAAAAATGAGCTTACAGAGCTGTTAGAGCTATATCTGCATTTACACGAAAATCAAATTCCAGAAATGACAGAGCATTTGCAAAGCACGTGGGATACGATAATCAAAGATAAAAATCATCATATCATTGTTAAAGAGGTAGACGGTAAAATAGTTTCGTCCTGTGTTTGTGTTATTATTCCTAATTTAACAAGAAATATAAGGTCGTATGCCTTTGTAGAAAATGTTGTTACACATTCAGATTATCGTGGCAAGGGCTATGCAACAGAATGCTTAAGCTACGCTAAAGAGATAGCAGAAAAAGAAAATTGCTATAAAATGATGCTGTTAACAGGCTCAAAAAGCGAAAAGACCTTGAGCTTTTATCAGAATGCAGGCTATAACAGCACTGATAAAACAGCGTTTATAATGTGGCTTTAATATTATGGGATGTGAAATATTATGAAAAATAAAATCAGTGTTATAAATATGGTGCTGTATATTGTATGTGCTATTATATGGGATATAAATTTAGTTAAATGCTTTATGACAAACAACTCAGATAAGCTGTCATTTGTTTTGGCTGTATTGTGGACCTTGTCTGCTACAATATCGGTTATCCAATATGTAAAGGATAAAAATAAAATCAATAAGTAATAAAGTGATTTAAATAATAGCTATAAAGGACTCGAAATTTGATGTAATATGTGCTACAATAAAAGAAATAAAAATAGTCAGTGTGAATTAAGCGAGGCATAGCAATGCTTTGTCTGGAGGTGTGCGTTTGAATAATACTTCATACATAATATTTTTTATTATTTTGTTTATAGTGTTATCACAGCAAAGAATGATGAACACGATAATTCAAAAGAAAATAACCAGAAAAAGAAGAAAGGAGAATAAAAAAGAAATGGTTGAGCTGGCAAAAAGATTTATTGATAAGGATTGTATTATTCGTACAATTAACAACAGTACTTTTATAGGAGTAATTAAAGAGGTTAGTGAGAGTTCGGTTTTAATTGACTGCGAAAATGAAAATGTTACCGAAGCAATTAATCTTGAGTATGTTATAAGCATAAAAGAGCACCCAAGAAATAAAAAGGGTAAGAAAAAGGCTGTATTTTATTAATTGTAATAAATTAAATAATGCTAGGTAAAACGCAGGGGAATTCTCTGCGTTTTTTCTTTTGACTTAATAACAAATAAATACGAAAAAAATCATCACCGTTTGCATAGTATTAAACGGTGATGTAATGAAATTAAAAAGATTTTTAATAAACAGTGCCTTGCTTACAGGTGCATCTATTATTACACAGGCACTTGGTATGATTTTTAGAGTGTATATGGGTAAAACAATAGGAGCAGAGGCTATAGGGCTTTATCAACTAATTTTAACAGTATATATTTTTGCTGTTACAGCTGTTACATCGGGAATTACTCTTTTAGTTACCCGACTTGTTACCGAGGCTGTTGCACTTGATGACTTAACCCGTGTAAGGTCTATTGTGAAAAAGTGTATGGCTGTTGCAGTTGCAGTAAGTGCTGTAGCTGGCTGTGTAATGTTTTTTGGCAGTGAGTATCTTGCTAGTAATGTATTAAAGCAAAAGGGTGCAGAAATTTCTCTTAAGGTGCTTGCACCTAGTCTGCCATTTATTGCAATTTCAGCCTGTGCAAGGGGTTACTTTTACGCTATGCGTCAGGCTATAAAAACAGCAGGAGAACAGCTTATAGAGCAAATAATAGAAATGAGCATATTTGCAATTTTAGTAGGCTTTATGGCACCAATGGGCGTAGAATATGCTTGCTGTGCAGTTGCAATAGGTGCTACCGTTTCAGAGGTGATTACAGCTGTATATTCCATAGTGCTATACCGACTTTCAGTAAGAAAAATAAGCTGTAGAAGCAAAAGCTTTCCTGTAAAAAAGCATATGCTTTTTATTGCACTGCCTGTTACATTGAGTGCTTGTCTTAGAAGTGGACTTAGTATAATAGAGCACTCCACAATACCTAGTGGTCTTGTAAAATATGGATATGATCAGCATATTGCACTTGAGGATTACGGAATAGTAACAGGAATGGTAATGCCCTTGCTTGCGTTTCCGTCTGTGGTTATATTTTCGTTTGCTACTATGATTATACCCGAATTAAGCGAGGTGTATGCAAAATCAGACAGTAAACAGATACAGCGTATATCATCAAATGTAATAAAGGTTGTGCTTATTTTCTCTATACCTGTGGCTGTGTTCTTTTCGTTTTTTGGTAAGGAGATAGGCTTGCTTATATATAACAGTGAAATAGTGGGCAGGTATTTATGTATATTTTCTGCACTTGTACCTGTAATTTATTTGGATAGCATAGTTGACAGTATGCTGAAGGGCTTAAATGAACAGCTACATTATCTTACATATAATATTGCAGACTCTGTTATAAGAGTAGTGCTGGTTATACTCTTAATACCTCAATATGGTATGATAGGCTTTGTTATAGTTATGTATATAGGTGCTATTTTCAATACAGGCTTGTCATTATTAAGGCTTATAAAGGTAGCAGAAATAAAAATAAAGGTGCTACGCTGGGTGGTAGCACCTTTTGGAATGGCTGTATTAGCCTCAATACTTTTAAAGCTGATATTATTTTAGATTTATTTATAGCTTCTGCAATACTCTTACCCAATAATGTGCAGTAAGGGTAAGCCTCTCGGTTTGCTCAAGCCTTTCTCTGTTTTCTTTTTTGATTCTCCATAGATGAGGAGTCATCATAAGTAGATTTTTAAGCTGTGAATTGTCAAGTGTAAACGAAAACTCTTGCTCTTCACGGCTTATTTCTTTAAAGCTATCGCTTATGTATGCAGGCTTTTTGTCCTGCTTGTAAACATCATCATAAATAATATGCTTTAGCTCTATTAAATGATTGTTACCTGCAATTACCTCTATTATGTATCCACCCTTTTTCAAAATTCTTGTATATTCGTCCTTTGAAATAAGTGAAAACATAGCAGTAATAAGATTTGTGCTATTATCAGCCACAGGCAGACAACCAGCAGTGGCAACAGCCCACACAATTTCTTTATCTCGGCTACAAGCCATTCTTACTGCGTCCTTAGAAATATCTATACCCATACAGCAACAGCCCTTAATAGCGTTTTTAATAGCTGTAGTGTAATAGCCCTCTCCACAGCCAATATCTACTATCTGTGGGCTTTCTGTGTTTTTAAGTAAGTCAGTAGCCTTTTCTGTTACTGTGTTACAAATAGGCAGATATATTCCACTGTTTAAAAATTCTCGTCTTGCTAAAAGCATTTCTTTAGTGTCGCCAGGGTGCAGTGACTTTTTATTCTGCACAGGCAAAAGATTTACATAGCCCTGCTTTGCAAGGTCAAAGCTGTGTCTTTTTACACAGCTAAAGCTTTTTTCGCCCTTTATAAGTGGTTTGCCACAGATAGGGCATATCAATTTTACATAGTTATTCAATATTATCACCGTATTAATTATATTACTTTCAGCCCTTATTATCAATATTAAATGTTATTGATTAAAAAACTCTTGACTTTTTCTAAGGAATAAAGTATGATTAGTTATACAAATCATACTTTTAGAAATGAGGATTACAATGAAAAACCCACCAAAGGGCTTAAATGCCTGGACAGTAAAGATAGGAGAAAAGGGACAGTTTGTTATACCAAAGGAAGCAAGAGATATGCTTGGAATTACCCCAGGCGACACTATTTTGGTATTAGGTGATGTTGAAAGAGGTATTGCAATACCTCCTAAGAAAATGATGAATAAATATATTTCGTTTATGCTTAATGAATTATCTATGGAAAACGAGGGTGAAAATAATGAGTAAAATAGTATTTTTCTGTATTCCAGCACACGGTCATACTAACCCTACACTAGGCGTTGTAGATGAGCTTGTAAAGCGTGGTCATGAGGTTGTTTATTATTCCTATAATCAGTTTCGTGAAAAAATAGAGAGTCTTGGTGCAGAATTTATTGCCTGTGATAATTATGATATGGAGCAAAAGCTAACTCCAGAGGACGCAACTAAAATTGGTAAGGATATGGCATTTTCTACACAGATATTAGTTGATACTACCCTAGGCTTAGATGATATGGTTTGTGAGCATATGCAAAGGCTACAGCCAGACTGCATTGTTGCTGACTCTATGGCTGTATGGGGAAAGGCTGTTGCACTTAAGCTGGGGATACCATTTGTATCCTCAACAACTACCTTTGCATTCAATCAGCATTCTGCAAAAATTATGAAAAAGGGTATCGGAGAACTGTTTGGTATGCTATTCTCAATGCCTAAGGTGAATAAGCAGATAAAAAGATTACAGGATAAGGGTTATCCAGTTAAAAGTATATTAGACATTATTCAGAATGATAATGAAACTAATACCATTGTATATACATCTCCACAATTTCAGCCTTGCTCAGAAACCTTTTCAGATAAATACTCCTTTGTTGGTCCTTCTGTTCGTCCGGCTACAGAGAATATTCTAAAAACAAAGGATAAGCTAATCTATATTTCACTAGGTACAGTTATAAATAATTCACTGGATTTTTATAAAAAATGTATTTCAGCCTTTGCTGATACAGACTATCAGGTTATTATGTCAGTAGGCAATTTGATTGATATAAAAGACCTTGGCAATATACCTGATAATTTTACAGTAAAGAGCTTTGTTGACCAGATTGCTGTGCTGAATAAGGCTGATGTGTTTTTATCGCATTGTGGTATGAACAGCGTCAGCGAAAGCCTGTATTATCAGGTTCCTCTTGTAATGTATCCACAAACCTCAGAGCAGTCTGGTGTAGCAACAAGAGTAGAACAGCTAGAGGCTGGACTCCGTATTAAAAAGCTAAGTGCAGAGTCTATTCGTGAGGCTGTTGAAACGGTAATGAATACATCTACCTACCGAGAAAATTCGATAGCAATTTCTAACGGCTTTAAGAGCTGTACAGGTGCAAAGGGTGCAGCTGACAAAATTGAAAAGCTATGTAAAAAATAAAAGTAATTAAATATATTTTAAGCCGAGCTGTTGTAATGCTCGGCTTTTCTTTTTGAAAATAATACTAACTGATTATTATAGGATAGATAAATTTGGGTTTGTAGGGCTAACGCACAAACGCTGATAGAGAAAAAACGTAAAGTTTGGGTCCACCCTTTTTAAAGGGTGGTGGGTCAAGGGCAGAGTCCTTGCAGGTTTACACAATCAATTTTTTCAAAATTGGTTGTATTAGACGGAGTCCTTAACGCATAATTGTCTTTTTAAAATGCCGTTTTCAACGGCATTTTAGGAATTAA
>JAXJTP010000091.1:0-2830 GCA_036309525.1 Acutalibacteraceae bacterium
AATCTCGATAGGTCAGACGCTTTCACGCCTTTCGCCCCGAGCCACACCGTGCAAGCAACTTTCATTGCACACGGCGTTCCATGGGAAGAGTTCCTTTATTGTTAATGCAGTTATTTCAAAGATTGTTTTAGCGTTATTAGATTGATAGGCTCTCGCCCAACATTTTTACGCCACTTGTTAAGTTTTGCTAATTTTGTGCTTTCTCTACATCCTGTTTTCTCAATTAGTTTATAGATTGTATTTACATCTGTTTCATAAATTAGCTGTGCAACATCCTTATGAATTATCCTAAGATTTTTATATTCATCTGTTCCACCCTGTTCTTTAGGTATAAATCTGTGACATACAACATTATCAAATAACAGCTGTTGCTTAGATATTTCACATTTACCTTTTACCGCCACGAAGCGTGCAAGTCTGTTATCACAAAACTCTATACTTTCTGCTGTACTGTTATCTCTGCCGAGTTGTAGTAAAACATCAATATATGCGTCTTTCAGTAACATTCTGTGTATTTCCGCTCTGCCCTCTGGTGTATAACGGTTTACTGTCGGGCTATGGCACATAGGGTTACAGGTTTTACAATAAGCCACAGGCACAACCACCATACCATTAATAAAGCGTACTTGTTTCGATTTCTGATACTTTTGATAAAAGTATTCATCCATGCCCCCTTTTCGCTTTTCGGGTACTTCTTTAGTTAGCGACTGTTTCGTATTAAGCCTTGTTTTCATTGTCCTGTCTATCGATGGAAATATTTTATGAACATCTGCACATATCATAGTTGCCATATTGTAATACTCATGCATACCTACAACCATCTGATTGTAGGCAATTATGGCATTGTGCTGTGACTGCTCCAATGAATGTGACCTACAGGCTTCCGCAATGGCTTTTTTCAACTTCTTCTGCTGACTGGTAATGGCTTTATCTGTCATATGAGACTTTATTACCCACTTTCCACTTTTGCGAATAAGCTTGAATTTTATTCCTAAAAACTCACTGTATCCTGTTTTTAGATTTGTTATCCTAGATTTCTCCTTGGATGTCTCCAACTTGAGTCTGTCCATCAGCCATTCTTCAACAGCATATTTTAATCTGACCGCTTCTCCATACGTTTTGCAGAATATCTTAAAATCATCAGCGTAACGGATGATATGACATTCCTTTAACTTAGACTGCCTTAGCTTTTTATACAGATTTCCTTTGTTCAGTGTACCATTCTTATTAGGATAGGTATCACTTGGTAAAGCATGATGTACTGGCATTTCTTCCCATTGACTGGCAATCCACCAATCTAATTCATTAAGAACAATATTAGCCAATAATGGACTAAGCACTCCGCCTTGTGGTGTTCCTTTATCAGGTACAAAGCGTTCTCCTTTATCTTCTATGGGTGCTTTTAGCATTTTTCCAATGAGACATAAAAGATTTTTGTCCTGTATTCCTAAAGTCCATATCTGCTTTAACAGTTTTGCATGATTGACATTATCAAAGAAACCTTTGATATCCACATCCACCACAAAATGAAAACCGTCCCTTTGTGCATATTTATAACACATAGCCACAGCATTTTTTGTATTTCGATTTGGTCTAAAACCGTAACTTTTATCGTAAAACTTTGCTTCACATATCGGCTCTAATATCTGCAAAACACTTTGCTGAACTATTCTGTCTATCACAGTAGGTATTCCCAATGGTCTCTTTTTTCCGTTTGGTTTTGGGATATATACTCGTCTTACTGCTTTAGGCTGGTAATTAAGTATTTTTCCTTTTACCTTGGCTATCAATTCCATTTCCGAAATACCACACAGATTTTCAAATGTCATTCCATCGACACCTGGTGTATTGCTTCCATCATTACCCTTGAGGTTACGATAAGCCATCTTAATATTGGCATCAGAACATATAATACTGATTAAATCTGTAAATACTCTTCCTTTTGCACTCTCCGCATAAAGTTTGTCCTGTACTCCAATCATGTCGTAGTACTCGGCATTACGGATACTGCTTTTCTTTAACAAGTCCTTTCTTTGCATAGTCAACATCACCTCACTCTCGTAAGCCTTTGTTTCTTTTAGTCATACTCGAACCTATGAATGCTAACTACATTATTTTATAAACTCTTTTTATTGGTTAGCTTCCGATACTAACCATCCCACTAGAGGCTGTTGCTCCACTTCCATTACAGAAGCTTCAACACTCGTGCCTCCGCTCTCACAACAATAAAGGTAAGTTATACAAAAAATGCTTTCCTTACCAACAGGTCATTGCGTGTGTAACCGCTATCTGTTCGTTGCTTTCGACGTTCCAATATGGTGCAATATACTGTACTTAGGTGCCTCCTTTGAGCCTGCTAATTTATACTGCCTGTAACAGTATCCCGATTTTCACTTCCACGCCCTTACTCATCGGTAATTAACGCCAAACCATTGGCATACGCCTTTCGACGTATTCGAATTTTAGACCCTTTAAATCGTCAGTTCGTCCCCACTTCTGTGGATACTCACCTTATACAGCTTCACTACATAATAACCAACAGCCTGTACCTCTACAGACGTTTCCTCAGCTCATACATTATTATAATATTTCTTCCACAGGTGGGCTCTAGCCACTTTTAAACCAATGTTTTCAATATTTCTTAATGTAACTCTCTGTTAGGATTGGCTTTTTGCTCTTCAGCCTAGCTATTACCACACTTTCGCATTACACCGCTACTCATGCAGAGGGCAGTTTGTGTGTGTCCCTTTGTGGCGTTACCCACTCATTTGAACAACACCATATCAGTTGTATCAGCAGTTTTGTCTTACGACGGACACTGCTGACCCCG
>JAXJTP010000092.1:0-5381 GCA_036309525.1 Acutalibacteraceae bacterium
CTTTTAAAGCTATACAATACAATAAACCCACCACTATTCAATATGAATAGCAGTGGGCTATTTTTTCAACAATCAATTAATATTTGTTGAAAACCTTTGCTTTGTATCAGATTACCGTACAAATTTCGCTTATAAACCAGAGCTATGCAGTTAATGCTACACCATAATTAAACAATATAACACACTGCATACTGTAAGCCCTCTGCAAGTACTAGCCACTTCCCTACACTTCTTTTGCGTTGCACTGATACTAATTACTTTTAAAGCTATACAATACAATAAACCCACCACTATTCAATCTGAATAGTGGTGGGCTATTTTTTCAACAATTCATATATATGCTGATAACCTTTTTATTTAAGCATTAACCATTATAAGAATAGTTAGGAGCCTCTTTTGTGATGTTGATGTCGTGTGGGTGGCTTTCCTTCAGACCAGCACCTGTAATCTTTACAAACTTAGCCTTTTGGTGTAGCTCTTCGATATTCTTACAGCCTGTATAGCCTAAGCCTGCACGAAGACCACCAACCATCTGATAAATTGTCTCTGATAGGTAGCCCTTATAAGGAACTCTACCCTCAACGCCCTCTGGTACAAACTTCTTAAAGCTTGTCTGGAAGTATCTATCCTGACTGCCTTTACCCATAGCACCAAGGCTACCCATACCACGGTATACCTTGAACTGTCTGCCCTGATAGATTTCGCTATCTCCAGGTGACTCCTCACAGCCTGCAACAAGTGAACCAATCATAACAACGTTACCACCAGCAGCCAAAGCCTTAACAATATCACCAGAGTACTTAATACCACCGTCAGCAATTATAGGTACACCATACTCTGCTGCTGCACATGCTGCGTCATAAATTGCTGTAATCTGTGGTACACCAATACCTGCAACTACACGAGTAGTACAGATTGAACCAGGACCAATACCAACCTTTACAGCGTCTGCACCAGCCTCAATTAAAGCTCTTGTAGCCTCTGCTGTTGCAACATTACCTGCTATAAGCTGTACATCTGGATATGCCTCTTTAACCTTCTTAACAGCAGCAATAACGTTTCTGTTGTGACCGTGTGCTGAGTCAAGTACAAGTACGTCTACTCCTGCCTTTACAAGCTCAGCTACTCTTTCAAGTACGTCTGATGTAGCACCAATAGCAGCACCACATAGTAGTCTGCCCTTGTCATCTCTTGCAGAGTTAGGATACTGCATTGACTTTTCAATATCCTTAATTGTGATAAGACCCTTTAGCTTTCCGTTTTCGTCTACGATAGGTAGCTTCTCAATCTTACGTCTTCTAAGAATTTCCTGAGCCTGCTCCATACTTGTACCAACAGGAGCTGTTACAAGGTCTTCGTATGTCATTACATTTTTAATTTGCTGGCTGTAATCCTGCTCTGTCATAAAGCGAAGATCACGGTTTGTAATAATACCAACAAGCTTGTCATCCTCACATATTGGTACACCAGAGATTTTATACTTAGCCATTAGCTGGTTAGCGTCGTTTACAGTGTGATTAGGTGAAAGGAAGAATGGGTTTGCTATAACACCGTTTTCTGATCTCTTTACTCTGTCTACCTGATCAGCCTGCTGTTCTATTGACATATTCTTGTGGATGATACCAATACCACCCTCTCTTGCTATTGCAATAGCCATTTTTGCCTCTGTTACAGTATCCATAGCAGCAGTAACAAGTGGTGTATTTAGTCTGATTTTCTTTGTTAACTGAGCCCCGATATCTACATTTGCAGGCTCTACTGAAGATTCACCAGGAACCAATAAAACATCGTCAAATGTTAAAGCTTCCTTACAAAATTTTTCCTGATAATTTGTGTTTATCATTTTGTGTTTCCTCCTCCATTTTTCGGCAAATTATTCATCCGTATTTTAAGTTATTATATTATTATACCAGCGTAAACGCTTTTGTCAACAGGTATTTTCTATTATTTTATTACTTCTTTGCCACCCATATAAGGTCTTAGAGCAACAGGAATATTTACAGAGCCATCTGCATTCAGGTTGTTCTCTAAGAAAGCAATCAGCATTCTTGGTGGAGCAACAACTGTGTTATTAAGAGTATGAGCAAAATACTTACCATCTTTACCCTTAACTCTTATTTTAAGTCTTCTGGCCTGTGCATCGCCAAGGTTTGAACAGCTACCAACCTCAAAGTACTTCTTCTGACGAGGTGACCAAGCCTCTACGTCAATAGACTTAACCTTTAGGTCTGCAAGGTCGCCAGAGCAACACTCAAGTGTTCTTACAGGAATATCAAGTGAACGGAATAAATCAACTGTATTCTGCCATAGCTTTTCAAACCACATTGGGCTTTCCTCTGGCTTACATACTACTATCATCTCTTGCTTTTCAAACTGATGTATTCTATATACACCACGCTCTTCAATACCGTGTGCACCCTTTTCTTTACGGAAGCAAGGTGAATAGCTTGTATATGTGTAAGGTAGATTTTCTTCCTTATTCATTGTGTCGATAAATTTACCGATCATAGAATGCTCGCTAGTACCGATTAGATATAAATCCTCGCCCTCAATCTTGTACATCATAGCGTCCATTTCTGCAAAGCTCATAACGCCTGTTACAACGTTGCTTCTTATCATATAAGGAGGAATGCAATAGGTAAAGCCTCTGTCTATCATAAAGTCACGTGCATAAGAGATAACTGCTGAGTGAAGTCTTGCAATATCGCCCATAAGGTAATAGAAGCCATTACCAGCAACGCTTCTTGCACTGTCAAGGTCAATACCGTTGAATTTCTCCATAATATCTGTGTGATATGGAATTTCAAATTCTGGTACAACAGGCTCGCCATACTTCTGAATTTCAACATTCTCAGAATCGTCCTTACCTATTGGTACAGATGGATCGATAATGTTAGGAATAACCATCATACGCTGTGTGATTTCTTCCTGTAGCTTTGCTTCCTCCTCCTGAAGCTTTGCAAGTCTGTCAGCCTGCTCAGTTACCTTTTTCTTAACCTCTTCTGCCTCTTCCTTTTTACCCTGAGCCATTAAAGCACCAATCTGCTTAGAAAACTTGTTTCTGTCTGCTCTTAGTGCGTCAGCCTCCTGCTGTGCTGATCTGCTTTTCTTATCTAGCTCTATAACCTCATCAACAAGTACAAGCTTGCTGTCCTGAAACTTCTTCTTGATATTCTCTTTAACAATGTCAGGATTTTCTCTTAAAAATTTAATATCTAACATATTTATATTCCTCTCTTTTGAATGTATATAAAATTATTTTATCAACAAATTCACATTGAGCTTTTACCAAGTATTCTGGCAAGCTCAAATAAATCCTCTTTGCTGTAAAATTCTATTTCAAGAACGCCCTTGTTTTGGTTATCTCCTGTTACATTAACCTTTCTTCCAAGGTGTTCATTTAAAGAAAGCTCAACCTCGTCGTAATAGGATAATCTCTTCTCTTTTTTAGCAGGCTTTTCCTCGTTACCTCTGCTTTCAAATTCCTGATTTGACTTTTTAGCCATACGCTCAAGCTCACGCACAGATATTTCCTCATCTACACATAGCTTTGCAGATTTCAGCATATCATCAGGATTTTTAAATGCAAGCAATGTTCTGCCATGCCCCGAGCTAATCTTGCCAGTATTTACAAGATAAAGAATTTCCTCAGGCAGATTTAATAGCCTTAAAGCATTTGCAACCGAAGGTCGTGATTTACCAACTGTTTTTGATACCTGCTCCTGCGAAAATCCGTAATCTTCCATAAGCTGTTTATAGCCCATTGCTTCTTCAACAGGCGACAGATCCTCTCTTTGAAGATTCTCAATAAGAGCAAGCTCCATAGTTTCGCTGTCGGTAAGCTCTCTGATTACTACAGGAACCTCTGTTAAGCCAGCCATTCTACTTGCTCTCCAGCGTCGCTCACCGGCTACTATCTGATACCCACCATCTGCAATAGGTCTTACCAGCAAGGGCTGTAAAACACCATGCTGTGCTATCGAGTCGGCAAGCTCAGCCAATGCATTCTCATCAAATTCTTTTCTTGGCTGTGACTTATTAGGCTCAATCTCTGAAATTTTCAGCGTAATGGAACTGTTGCTTTCTTCTGGCTCGTTATCAATAAAAATAGCGTCCAAGCCCTTTCCTAATCCACCTCTTTTACTTTTTGCAGCCAATTAAGGTCAACTCCTTTCTTCCAGTTTATATATTCTCTTATTAAAACATAGCATTAATTGCAGGTCTTACCTTTAACAAAGGCTTTCTATACCTTGCAATTAAATGTCATATAATTTTTTCTCTCATTTAATCAGCTGTCAGCATTAATATTTAGTATCGGTTTATTAAATATTATTATTTAATATTTCCTGTGCCAAAGCTAAATAAGCAATACTACCCTTACTTGATTTATCAAAATACATAATTGGCATACCAAAGCTTGGAGCCTCTGACAAACGTACACCTCTTGGAATAACAGTAGAAAATACCTTTCTAGGGAAGTACTTTTTAACCTCCTCTACTACCTGCTGAGTAAGGTTAAGTCTACCGTCATACATTGTAAGCAATACGCCCTCCATTTCAAGCCTGCTGTTATACTGTCTTTTTACTCTGCGTACAGTATTCATAAGCTGTGACAAGCCCTCAAGTGCATAGTACTCGCACTGAATAGGAACTAAAATTGTATCACAAAAGCACAACGCATTAGTTGTAATAAGTCCTAAAGATGGAGGACAGTCTATAATTATGTAATCATAATTACCCCTTACAGGTGTAATTGCATTTTTAAGCAATGCTTCTCTACTTTTCTTGTTTGCTATTTCAAGCTCGGCTGCTGCAAGATTAATACTTGCAGGCAATAAATCAAGACATCTGAATTCTGTATGCTTTATAATTTTGTCAGCACTTACATTATCTACCAGCAAGTCGTATGCTGTATAATCCAAATCTCTTTTATCAATTCCAACACCACTTGTTGAATTACCCTGTGGATCTATATCAATCAGTAAAGTTCTTTTATTATTAACACCAAAGGCAGCAGCAAGATTAACAGCAGTAGTAGTTTTACCAACGCCACCCTTCTGGTTTGCTATAGCAATAACCTTAGCCATTTACATTCTCCTTTCTTTATGCAAAAGCTATGCATAGATTATACCACTCTTTGTTTAAAATTAAAAGTACTTACAGAAATTTTTCGATGTTTCACGTGAAACATTATTTAAATTTATAATTAATTTAAGATAAACAAATTTGGGTTTGTAAGGCAGTTACGCACAAACCCAAATAGAGAAAGGCGTAAAGTTTAGGTCCACCCTTTTTAAAGGGTGGTGGGGTCGAGGGGTAACACCCCTCGTGGGATTTTAAAGGGCAAAGCCCTTTAACTCATAGTTTTTCCTAAAAATGCC
>JAXJTP010000093.1:0-26933 GCA_036309525.1 Acutalibacteraceae bacterium
AATTTATTTTTCGTTTTCTTTTCGATTTCTGTTGAAATCTACTAAAAAACGTCTTTAAATTTCTTATTTTGTTGTCGCTCTCTGTGACAGCTTGATTATTATATCAAATCAAGCTTCATTTGTCAACACCTTTTTTTAAGTTTTTTGAAGTTTTTTCATTCAGACTTGTACTAATCAAAGCCAGCCATAAACTATTCAAGCTCCAAAGCTATAACCTGTTCAGGTGTTTTTCACTGTCGTTTTTCGACAGCTTTGTTATTATATCGTTTTTGCTTTGGTTTGTCAACACCTTTTTTCAAAAACTTTTTCTTTGGTACTATCAACAAAAAGATAGATTAAATTTGGTTATATAAAGTTATACTACTTCTTGACTATTGCTATTTTTTCCTCTATACTATATATCACGTGGCTAAAGAGCACTAGCACTATATATTGTGTTTTATTCTTTGGTGCACACAATTAAGGAGATGTTTATGATTGAACGGAGGTAACTATAATAATGATTGAATACATATTAAAGCGAGACGGACGACAAGCACGATTTGATCTAAAAAAGATAACTGATGCGATATTCGAGGCAGCTAAGGCTGTTGGTGGCAACGATTATAACGTTGCTGAAAGCCTTGCAGAGCTGGTAAGAGAGGCTCTTGAAAAAGAAAACGCTGGTAATCCTACTGTTGAGCATGTACAGGATACAGTTGAAAGAGTGCTTATCGAAAACGGTCATGCGAGAACTGCAAAGGAATACATATTATACAGAGCTGAACGTACCCGTGTTCGTGAGATGAACACAAAGCTGATGAAAACCTATGAGGATCTTACCTTTAAATCTGCTAAAGACAACGATGTTAAGCGTGAAAATGCTAACATTGATGGCGATACAGCAATGGGTACAATGCTTAAGTATGGCTCTGAGGGTGCAAAGCAATTCTACGAGATGTACATTCTTAACCCTGTACACGCAGAGGCACATCGCAATGGTGATATTCATATTCACGACCTTGATTTCCTTACTCTTACAACTACCTGCTGTCAGATTGACATTGAAAAGCTATTTACAAATGGATTTTCAACAGGTCACGGCTTTTTGAGAGAGCCAAACGATATAGCTAGCTATTCTGCACTTGCTTGTATTGCTATACAGAGTAACCAGAATGACCAGCACGGTGGACAGAGTATTCCTAACTTTGACTATGGTATGGCTAAGGGTGTAGCTAAAACATACCGTAGAATTTACAGACAGAATCTTTCAAGAGCTGCTGAATTACTTATCGAAGACGAAAACGCTGTTAATGATGTTATTACAATTGCAGACACAGCAGAGGCTACAACAAGCTCTACACCAAAGCTAGACGATGGTGAGATTTATATGGAGGCTGAGCTTAATCTTCTTACTGAAAAGTACGGAGAAAAGCTTGCTGGCAAGCTACAGCGTTTTGCTTATTCTCACGCTAATTCAGAAACTGACAGAGCTGTTTATCAGGCTATGGAGGCTTTTGTGCATAATCTTAATACAATGCATTCAAGAGCAGGTGCTCAGATTCCATTCAGCTCTATTAACTACGGTACAGATACTACTCCTGAGGGTAGAATGGTTACTAAAAATGTACTGCTTGCAACAGAGGCTGGCTTAGGTAATGGTGAAACCCCTATATTCCCTATTCATATCTTCAAGGTTAAAGACGGTATCAACTATAAAAACACTGACCCTAACTACGATTTATTCAAGCTTGCTTGCAGAGTAAGTGCAAAGAGATTGTTCCCTAACTTCTCATTTATAGACGCACCATTCAATTTACAATATTATAAAGAGGGTCGCCCTGAAACAGAGGCTGCATATATGGGCTGTCGTACAAGAGTTATGGCTAATCAGTACGACCCTACAAGAGAGATTGTAAACGGCAGAGGTAACCTGAGCTTTACATCTATCAATCTTCCTAGACTTGCTATTTTAAGTAACGGAAATATTGATTTCTTCTATGAACAGCTTGATCGCAAGATTGATATTGTAATAGAACAGCTTTTAGATAGATTTAAAATTCAGTCTGCAAAGCTTGTTCGTAACTATCCATTCCTTATGGGACAGGGTATATGGATAGATAGCGAAAAGCTTGGTGTAAACGACAGCGTTGAAGATGTACTTAAGCACGGTACACTTACACTTGGCTTTATCGGCTTGGCTGAATGCCTGAAGGCACTTGTAGGAGTACATCATGGCGAAAGCCGAGAGGCTCAGAATCTTGGTCTTGAAATTGTAGGCTATATGAGAAAGAGAATGGACGAGGCTGCTAAAAAGTACAATCTTAACTTCTCTCTTATTGCAACACCTGCCGAGGGCTTGTCTGGTAGATTTGTAAGAATGGACGCAAAGAGATTTGGTAAGATTGCTGGTGTTACTGATAGAGAGTATTACACAAACAGCTTCCATATTCCTGTTCATTACAAAATTTCTGCATACGATAAAATCAGACTAGAGGCTCCATATCACAACCTGACAAACGGTGGTCATATATCATATATTGAGCTTGACGGTGACCCATCTGAAAATCTTGAAGCCTTTGAAAAGGTTGTTCACGTTATGAAAGAGGCTGGCATTGGCTATGGCTCAATCAACCACCCTGTAGACCGTGACCCTTGCTGTGGCTACACAGGTATTATAGGCGACACCTGCCCTAAGTGTGGCAGAAGCGAATGTGACGGTGAGCACAGCTTTGAAAGAATAAGAAGAATTACAGGCTACCTTGTGGGAACTGTTGACCGTTTTAACAACGCAAAAAGAGCCGAGGTAGAGGACAGAGTAAAGCACGAGCTAAACTCTGTTATGGAACAAATATAAACTATACTTGTTTTTAATACTCAAAATTTACAGCTCACCTTAAAAGGTGAGCTGTTTTATCATAAGGAGGTAACAATATGAGCGAGCTACGACTTGCAGGTGTTATACGAGAATCAATCGTAGACGGCCCTGGAATAAGGCTTACTGTTTTTACTCAGGGCTGTCCTCACCATTGCGAGGGCTGTCACAACCCACAAACACACGACTTTGACGGTGGCTATATAAGCAACACAGACAATATTCTTAAGGCGATAAAGGAAAATCCTATGCTACAGGGTGTAACCTTTTCGGGTGGTGAGCCATTTATGCAGGCTAAAGCTCTTACAGAGCTTGCAAAGGAATGTCATAAGCTAGGCTTAAACGTACTTGTATATACAGGCTTTACCTTTGAACAGCTTTTAAATGGCTTTGAAAGCCACCCAGAATGGAAGGAGCTTCTTGAAAACACAGATATTCTTGTTGACGGCCCCTTTATTCTGTCACAGCGTAGCCTTATGCTACATTTCAGAGGCTCGAAAAATCAGAGAATTTTAGATGTAGCTAAGTCCTTGCAAGAAAGTAAGGCTGTAATCAGAGAGGATTTGTAAAACTTAAAATTAATAAATTTTTTATCATTATTCTTGTCTAATAAAGTGATTATAGTTTTAAAGTGGCAACAAATTTTGTGTTTGTTGCCACTTTCTATTGGATTATAATTGACATTAAGCCTCCTTTATCTGTATAATAGCAATATAATAACGATAAAAAGTTATTTTAAAAAAATGTATTTTTAGGGGGATTGCACAATTATGAAACTTAAAAGGGTTATATCGCTTTTACTTACAGGAGCATTATTATTAAGCGTTTCAGCAGGTACAACAGCTACTGCTAACGCTACAGATTATAATGATACCTCAAGCTTGAACAGCATAAGTGACAAGACAGACAGGCATTTAGCTGTGAAGAATATTTCTTATGCTCAGCAACAGGGATTTAAGCATTTCAGATTATCAGATAAAGCACTAGCTACTGCTAACTCTACCAATTACAATGACACCTCAGGCACTAACATCATCAGCAACAAGGTAAACAAGAAGCTAGCTGTAAAGAGTGGTGCCTCTGCTCAGGAAAATAATTTTGTATATACAAAATTATCAAACGGAACTATTGAAATTAATAGTTACACTGGTAACGAAAACGATGTTACAATTCCGTCTTCTATAGATGGTTATACCGTTACAGCAATCGGTGATAATGCTTTTAAGAATTGTGAAAATTTGCGTCAGGTAACAATGACAGATGCTGTAAAAACAATTGGTAAAAGTGCATTTGCTGATTGTAAAAGGCTAAACTATGTACGTCTTTCAGATAGTCTTAGAACAATTGATGACCTTGCTTTTTACAATTGTACATCACTAACAAGGATGTTTATACCAGACAGTGTAACGTATATTGGCGATAGAGCATTAGGTATTTATTCTGGAAGCGGTGGTAATGATTATGCTATGGAAGGCTTTACCATCTCATGCTGTAAAGGCTCCTGTGCATACGCTTATGCTTTGTATGCCATACAAGCAGGTATCTTTGAATTTATAGACTTTGGTCACAGTCAATACTATGTTGATTACTATTACTATTTTAACGAGGATAACACCATTAGTATATATCACTATCTTGGCGATAAAAGCACTGTGGTAATTCCTTCTACTATTGATGGTTATACTGTTGCAAGAATAGAAAGTGGCACATTCTTTGATAATGACACCATCACAAATGTTACTGTGACAAGTACAGTACACTGTATTGGACACGCTTCATTTTCTGGATGCGATAACCTGAAGGATGTCTCACTTACTGAAGGTCTTGAAGAAATCGGAGATGATTACGATCCATTAGAGTATGATACATACGGTGCATTTGAGCATTGTCCAAGCTTAAAAAATATTAAAATTCCTGCAAGCGTAAAGAATATGACCTACAGTGGTTTAGGCTATTATGTAGACGGAAGTAAAATCCCTGGCTTTACAATAACAGGCTACAAGGGCACAGTTGGTCAGTCATACGCAACCAAAAATGGCTTTAAATTTGTAGCCTTAGATTATATCACACCGGACTACATAGAATTAAACAAGAAATCTATCACCTTAGGTGTTGGTGAAAGCTATAACTTAAAAGTAACAACCACACCTTCAAATGCAAAAACAGAGTACACATGGTCAAGTAACAAGAAAGATATTGCTACTGTTAGCTCAACTGGTAATATAACTGCTAAAAGCACTGGTACAGCTACTATTACAGTAAAAACCTCAAACGGAAAAACTGCAAGCTGTACTATAACTGTTAAATCTGCTCCTAACAAAATTTCACTTAACAAAACCTCTTTAACCCTAGGTGTTGGTGAAACCTTTGACTTTAACAGCTCACTACCTGATGGGACTGCTTCTTATAGCATTAAATATTCCAGTAGCAATACAGCTGTTGCTCCTGTTAATGCCTCTGGTGGTCTTCTTACTGCTAAAAAGGCTGGTACAGCCGTAATTACAGCTACTACCTACAACGGTAAAACAGCTACCTGTACTGTTACTGTTAAAAATCCTCCTAGCAAGATTTCACTTAACAAAGCCTCAGTAATCCTAGGTGTTGGCGAAACCTTTGACCTTAACAGCTCACTGCCTAGCGACACTGCTTCATATAGTGTTAAATATTCCAGCAACAACACCGATATTGCTACTGTTAAGGAAGCTGGTGGTCTTGTTACTGCTAAAAAGGTTGGTACAGCCGTAATTACAGCTACTACCTACAACGGTAAAACAGCTACCTGTACTGTTACTGTTAAAAATGCTCCTACAAAGCTTTCACTTAATAAAACTACAGCAACCTTAGGCGTTGGTGAAACCTTTAATCTTATCAGCTCAATACCTAGCGACACAGCTTGTTACAATATTAAATATTCCAGTAGTAACACAGCTGTTGCTACTGTTGACGAAGCCAGTGGTCTTGTTACTGCAAAAAGTACTGGCAGAGCTGTAATTACAGCTCTTACCCACAACAGTAAAAAGGCTACCTGTACTGTTACTGTTAAAAATGCTCCTAGTGAAATTTCACTAAATCAAACATCAATAACCCTAGGTGCAGGTGAAACCTTTAAGCTTAACAGCTCAACACCTAGCGACACTGCTTCTTACAACGTTAAATATTCCAGTAGCAATACAGCTATTGCAGATGTTAACGCCTCTGATGGTCTTGTTACTGCTAAAAAAGCTGGTACAGCTACTATTACAGCCACTACCTACAACGGTAAATCAACTACCTGTAATATTACTGTTAAAAATGCTCCTGACAAAATCTCACTTAATAAAACCTCAATAGCCTTAGGTGTTGGTGAAAGCTTTAAGCTTAACAGCTCACTACCTAGTGGCACTGCTTCCTACAGTGTTAAATATTCAAGCAATAATTCTTCTGTTGCTCCTGTTAACGAAGCTGACGGTCTTATTACTGCTGAAAATGTTGGTACAGCAATAATCACAGTAACAACCTACAATGGCAAAACAGCTACCTGTACTGTTACCGTTAAAAAAGCACCTGCAAGGCTTTCTCTTAACAGAGCAAGCATAACACTTGGTGTAGGAGAGCTATTTGACCTTAATACTGCACTACCAAGTAGCGACGCAGCATACAATGTTGAATTTTCAAGCAGTAATCCAGAGGTTGCAACTGTTACCTCTGTAGGTGGAGTTATCACCTCTAAGGGTGTAGGCACAGCAGTTATCACAGCTACAGCCTACAACGGTGCAAAGGCTAGCTGTACTGTTACTGTTAAAAATGCTCCTGATAAAATTTCAATTGAGCCAACAGAGATAACTATAGGTGTAGGCGAGGTTTTCTATCTTTCTAACTCATTGCCAGAGGATACTGCCTCATTCAATATCAAATACTCAAGCAGAAACACTAGCATAGCAACGGTTACCTCCTTGGGTGGAGTTATTACTGGTAAAAGTGCAGGTACAGTTACTGTTACAGCTATATCACACAATGGTAAAACCTCTAAATGCACAGTAACAGTAAAAAATGCTCCTGATACAATTACACTAAACGAAACTGCTCTTACTTTAAAGGTAGGAGAAACCTTTGACCTTGAAAGCACATTGCCAGAGAACACTGCTTCTTACAGTATTAGATATACAAGCAGAAACAGTAATGTTGCAACGGTTGATTCATCTAGTGGACTTGTTACTGCTACAGGTGTAGGCACTGTTACTATAACAGCACTAACACACAACAATAAAAAAGCCACCTGTACCGTAACAGTTGAATAATTTTAAAACAACACTTTTTAGTTGTCTTTACTATGTGTGAGCTACAGCTCACACATACAACCCAAATTTGTTAAAATTAAAAGGTAGTAAGCTTTGTGGGCTTACTACCTTTTATTGATATAATATAAAATTTAAAATTATAGGTTATAGTAACGGTCAAACTCAGCAGGATGTGGAATTGCTGCTAGCTGACGGCACTCCTCACGCTTTGTAGCAATAAAGTTGTTGATTAGCTCCTGAGGGAATACGCCACCTGCTGTTAGGTAGTCGTGGTCTGCCTCTAGTGCGTCAAGAGCATCCTCAAGACGAGTAGGTAGATGGCTTAGCTTAGCCTTCTCTTCATCGCTTAGGTGGAATAGGTTCATATCGTAAGGACCCCAACCATTCTCATGTGGATCGATCTTATTCTTGAT
Organism: Acutalibacteraceae bacterium; assembly: GCA_036309525.1. GTDB lineage: Bacteria > Bacillota > Clostridia > Oscillospirales > Acutalibacteraceae > CAG-964. The sequence continues at coordinate 7,545 of JAXJTP010000093.1, forward strand.
ACCGTCTAAGCCAGCCATTAGGATAGCTGCATAGCAGAAGTATGGGTTACAGGTAGCGTCTGGGTTACGTAGCTCAAAACGTCTTAGGTTAGGAGCCTTTGCGTATGCTGGAATACGGATAACAGCACTACGGTTAGATGTAGCATAACCAACTGTAACAGGAGCCTCAAAGCCAGGTACTAATCTCTTAAATGAGTTTGTACTTGGGTTAGTAATAGCACAAAGAGAAGAAATATGCTTAAGCAAACCACCCATAAAGTAGTGAGCCTCTTTACTTAGGTTTGAATAGCCGTTATCATCTGAGAATACTGGCTCTCCGTCCTTTAGAAGTAGCATATGTACGTGCATACCGTTACCAGCCTCACCCATTACTGGCTTTGGCATTAATGTTGCAGATTTACCATACTTTCTAGCTACATTATGAATGATGTATTTAATCATCATTGAAGCGTCAGCCATTTTTGACATCTGACCAAGCTTTGGCTCAATCTCAAACTGACCAGCTGCACCAACCTCTGGGTGATGGTAGTTAATAGCAATACCAGCCTCTTCCATTAGCATACACATTTCGCTACGAGCCTCATATGATACATCGAATGGCTTAGCAACATGGTAGTTCTTCTGCTTAGGAACAACACAGCCAGCACCCTCTGTACCACTGTTCCAGTGTGCCTGTACAGCGTTTAGAGATACACCAAGAGTATGAGGTGTTACATCCCAGCCAATATCATCAAATAGATAGAACTCAAACTCTGGAAGAATAAGCATTGTATCAGCAACACCACAGTCCTTCATATACTGCTCAGCTGCTAGTACGATATTTCTTGGATATTGTGCCAAAGGACGGTTCTCTGGCTGATCGATAATCATAGCGTTACCTGTCATAGACAAAGTAGGAATTTCACAGAATGGGTCGATAGTAGCACTTTCAGGATCTGGAATAAATACCATATCACTCTTTTCAACTACTGCATAACCATAGTTAGAAGCGTCAAAGCCGATACCATTTTTCATAACCTCTTCTGAAAAATCCTTTGCAGGAATGGTAACATGACGGAACTGACCCTGTATGTCTACCATTTTGAAGTCAACCATTTTAATGTCTTTTTCTTTGATTAACTCCATAATCTCTTGTACTTTATTACTCACTGTTTTATCTCCTTTGTAATAAGATGTAATGAATATTTAACATTCATTATTTGTTATAAAGTATAGCACATTATCGTTAAACAAACAATATATTTTTTGTCATTTTTTAGTAAGCAAAATAAATTATATACATTATATACTAATAATACGATATTTAGTTAGCCAATTATAACAAGTTTTGACACAGACTATATCAAAAACGCTAAATCTGATAAATACAGGAATTTTACAAATCTTAATCACTTTAATACTTTATTCTTAATTTGATGTAGACTATAATAATTATCTTTACCTTAGCTGATGGTGATTTCAGCTATCAGGTAGATACATCTAAAATGCTTGCGATTTCAAAAGACAGGAAGTCACTTAATAGTATAGCTCTCGTAGGTTTTCTTTTACTAACGTTTTTATCTCCTCTCAGTTAAATCTAGGTTTATTCCCTTACCTAAAGTCACCAAAAAAATCCCACCTTGCAGTTAAGCAAGGTGGGAAGGTTAAAACTAAGTATTCAGTTAAACCATTGTTTTAAAAGCTGATTATCAATGATATTCAGTTTTAATTATTTTTTAGACCAGTTACCATTGAACTGACCATTTGAACCCCAGCCTGTAGCTGTGTATAGGTTCTGACTGCTGTTGAATGTTAGGTCAGGTGTCTGGTTCCAAACATTTGTCCAAGCGTTATCTGATGTACCACCGTTCATACGGCAGAAGATGATATTTGTATAACCATCTGGAACATTTGCCTGATATAGGTTTCCGCCAGCTGATGTCATACTAATCCACTTGTTGTCTGAATCTGACTTCCATACATAGATAGCGTATCTCTCGTTACCTACGTGGATAGCTGAATCATTTAGGTAAACTGTGTTGTTGCCTACTGGTGGATCTACTGGATTTGTTGGATCGATTGGATCGATTGGACCAACGCTACCCCAGTTACCATTGAACTTATTCTCTGAACCCCAGCCTGTAGCTGTGTATAGGTTCTGAGTACTGCTGAATGTTAGGTCAGCTGTCTGATTCCAAACATTTGTCCAAGAGTTATCTGATGTGCCACCGTTCATACGGCAGAAGGTAATATTTGTGTAACCATCTGGAACATTTGCCTGATATAGGTTTGCACCAGCTGATGTCATATCAACCCACTTGTTGTCTGACTCTGACTTCCATACATAGATAGCATATCTCTCTGTACCTGAATGGATAGCAGCGTCGTTTAGATATACTGTGTTGTTGCCTACTGGTGGGTTTGTTGGAGGATCTGTTGGATCATCTGGATCTGTTGGATCGATTGGACCACTTACAACTGTACCTACACCGAATGTATTAGCAAAGCCAACTAGATACTTCATAATGATAACAACGTCTGTTGTACCGATTTCGCCATCGCCATCTACGTCAGCAGCAAGCTTACCTGTTGAGCTTAGCTCCATAGCACCGATGATAGACTTCTGCATTACTGCACAGTCCTTCATACCAACCTTCTTGTCGCCAGTTGCGTCACCCTTAACATAAGAGCCTGATGGAACTGGAGGATTTGTTGGGTTTGGATTTGTTGGGTTTGGATTTGTTGGGTTTGGATTTGTTGGGTCTATTGGAGTTACTACCTCTGTGTAATCCTTCCAAGCGTTACCTGATGTAAATAGCTTAGAAGAACCACCGATTGCAAGACCTGGCTGCATATCAGCTGGGTATCTCTTTGATGCTGTATCTGTACCATCTGACCAGATTACAGAAGCAGACTCAAAGCCCTCAGGTAGCTCATAGTATAAGTAACCACTTGTAGCTGACTTATTTGTCAACTGTACGCCTGGCCATGCAGCAATTTCAGTAGCTGATGTACCCTCACCTGTATAGATGTAAGCGTAAACCTTTGACCAGTTGTAAGAGCTGTTATCAAAGAAGATTTTCTGAGTAGCTGCTGGATCAGCCTTTGTGTATGTGTAAGTTTCAACATCTGAAGTTGTTGAACCATCACTTGCCTTAACACTTACAGTTGTCTTTGTGCCATAAGCAGCACCCTGACCGATTGTAATTGTCTGTCCATTTGTATAGTTCTGGAATGCACCACCGTCAACTGAGTACTGACCACTTGTAGCATTAGCATATTTTAATGTAAGTGAAAGAGTATCAGTTGTGTAGCTTGTAGAACCAGGTGTAACTGAAGCTGATGGACCCTGTGGCTTCTGATCGTAAATTACTGCGATACCAGAAGAACCAATTTTACCTGAAATTGTTGTTGCAGTTACAGTCCACTCGCTACCTGTGATTTCATCTTTGTATGTACCAGGAGCTGTTGTACCACCACCGTTAGGAACTGATACGTTCATGTTTGAACCACTACCTGCTACGATTACAGCACCACCCTGACGGCAAACAACTGAACAGTTGCTACCTGTTGTGTAGTATTCTTTCTGTCCTACTGTTGCATTCTTGAAGTGGTTAACAGCAGCAACCTCAGCAGCTGTGAAGTGTGTGCTACCCTTCTGACCACACTTAATGCTTTCTTTGTCCTTAGATGCAGGACGTGAGAAGTATAGAGCTGTTGCGCCATAACGGCTACCAGCAACTGCATATGCACGGTCGATTACGTTGTCGCTATGACCATGTGAATAACCCCAGTCATTACCGTTTGACCATGTATCATGGCTTTCTGCCCAATATACTAGCTTGTTAGCTGCAACGCCACGAGCTGACCAGTTACCATAAGCTGTTGGAGCACTACCATTTTTGAATGCATCACGTAGTACTGAGCCATATGAGCTATCTGTTACAGAAATGTATTTTGTGTATTCAACCATTAGGTGCTCGTTGCCTGATTGACGATCATCTGGACCAACAAGAATTTCACCATAGTTGTAAAGACCTTCTTTTGTTACTGCAGACCAGAAGTTGTCGCCTTCACTTGGAAGACCAATGTGCTTAGCAGCATCCCATCTAATACCGTCAACGCCAACGCTCTTAAGCTCGCTAACATACTTAGATACAACCTGCTGAACATAGCTGTGACCTGTGTTAAGGTCTGGCATACCAATTTCGCCGTTAATTACCTGATAACGATCTGCCCAGTTTGATACTGAACCATGAGTGTGCCAATACTGGCTGTCCTTTAGATCGTTCTGGATTCTTGAGTGGTCACCAGTTAAGTGGTTAGCAACTACGTCAACAACAACCTTAACGCCGTACTTGTCAGCTTCAGTACAAAGAGCCTCTAGATCTGCTTTTGTACCTAAGTCATTTGAACCAACATAGAAGCCTAGTGGCAAATATAGCCAGTACCATGCACCTGAACTATCTTGTGGCTGAGCTGGTGATGTCTGAACTGCAGTAAATCCTGCTTTAGCAATGTTTGGAAGCTCAGCTTTAATATCATTATACTTCCAGTCAAAGCAGTGCAAAATGTTACCATCTTGAATGTTTTCTGCAAGACCATATTGATTGGCACTGCTTACTACGTTAGTTGTTGCTTCGCTCTTAACCTCTGTTGTTTTTGCAGCAGCTGCACTAACAGCTGTTGTAACACCAACAGAAGAGATCATAGCAGCAGCAAGCATAACGCTTAAAGCTTTTCTGCCAAATGTGTTTTTGTTAAGAAACATTTTTGTCTCCTCCCTTTCTATATTCATCTCATACATTATATCACAAGGGGTAATTTTTTTATATTGATTTTTTTGCAAAAGATAAAATGTTAATTTTGTACAAAATATATAGAAAATATTTTCCATTAAATTTTTTCGTCTTTATTACTTTTGTAAGGAAAAAATGCTCTTTTTTTTATATAAAATGCTATATTGATTAGATACTTTTTCTGACTTCAGTAACAGCTCTTTTTATATTAAAAACTCTCCTAACTACTGTTATAGGTAAAAACTAACATTATATATAGAATATTCGTATGCTTATTTAATTGATTATAAAAATAAGCTGTGCTATAATTCACTCATAAATTTTATGCACTTAATACAATCATAGTATTAGGAGGAAACAGGGCTATGAAGATAATCGACAAATTCAACAGCAACAAGGTAGTATTCTCTTTAGAGGTATTTCCACCAAAGAAATTCACAGATAATATAGAAACAGTATATAACACACTTGAACAGCTTACAGACATAAACCCAGATTACATAAGCGTTACATATAGTGCTGGTGGTGGTGGCAACGGAAAATATACCGGTAGAATTGCCTCTATTATAAAAAATATGCATAACGTTGAGCCTGTGGCACATTTAACCTGTCTTACAAATACTAAGGCTGAAATTGATCAGGCAATCGAAAGCTTTAAGTCAGCAGGCGTTGAAAATATTCTTGCACTAAGAGGTGACCACAACCCAGAAATTGCACCTAAAAACGATTTTGCACACGCAAGCGATTTGGTATCTTATATTAAAGAGAAAAATCCTGAGCTTGGCATAAGTGGTGCCTGCTATCCAGAAATGCATATGGACTCTGAAAACGAAATTCAGGATATACTAAACCTTAAGAAAAAGGTTGACGCTGGTGCAGACTTTCTTGTTTCTCAGCTGTTTTTTGATAACGAGGCATTCTACAGCTTTGTTGAAAAGGCAAGAATTGCAGGTATAAACGTACCTATTCAGGCTGGCATTATGCCTGTTACAAACTGCAAGCAGATTGAGCGAATGGTTAGTATGTGTGGAGCTTCTCTGCCAAGAAAATTTTCTATGATGATGCAGAAATATGGTGATAATCCGGAGGCTATGCGTGACGCTGGTATTGCATACGCTGTAAACCAAATTGTTGACCTTATTGCAAATGGTGTTGAGGGTATACACCTATACACTATGAATAATCCATACATTGCAACTAAAATTGCAAGAAGCATTAAAAACCTACTATAGAATTAAAAGGGATTTGTGGTAACATACCTACAAATCCCTTTTTTATGTACTTATACTAATACCTGATTAAACGCTAGAATAGATTGACGAGCAGAATTTGCTCAGAACGAGGACGACGACGCAGGCAAGCTGACGCTTGTCAAGGAGAAGGACGAAGTGATGAGTAAATTCTGCCGATAAGATGTCTAGTGTTTAATTAGGTATTAGTATCAATATATTCCCTGTACAGTAACCTCTCCAGATGACACCTTTATTACTGTACCATCTGATATTTCAACCAATAAATCTCCTGTAGCTTCAACTCCAACAGCCTTACCGTTAAATGTAGTATTTCCTCGTGCTACAGCTACGTTTCTTCCTAATGTGGCACACAGCTTGATATACTCATCAGAAATTGCACTGTCAGGCTCTGAAAAATAATCATCAAAGCTTTTTTCAAGGCACAGCATAATTTCCTTAAACAGCTCTGCTCTGTCAATAGCTGTATTTGCTTCAATTGATAGAGATGTTGCCTTATGCTTTATATCCTCGTCAAATTCAGCAGTATTTACATTTATTCCAATTCCTGCTACAGCATAGATTATTTTATCTGCTTCGGCTTTCATTTCTGTAAGTATGCCACAGATTTTTTTATTACCCACGATAATATCATTTGGCCATTTTATAAGTGCATTAAGCCCTGTATATTGTCGTATAGCCTTGCATACACCTAATCCACAGGCAAGAGTTATTCTTGCAAGCTGTTCAGGTGCAATTTCTGGCTTAAGTAAAATGCTAAACCATAAGCCCGTGCCCTTTGGCGAGCTCCATATTCTGCCTAATCTGCCCTTGCCTGCTGTCTGATATTCAGCTACAACAGCTGTACCGTGAGGATAATCAGAGGCTATTCTTTTTACCTCTTGGTTTGTAGAGTCTACAGCAGGTAAATAAACAAGCTTTTTAGCCAGCCATTTTGTTTTTAGATTTTCTGTTAACATATTTTGATTTATTGTGCTATTGTCTTTCATATATTTCCTCTATAAATTTAAACTAAGGGCAACAAAAACACTTTGTCACCCTTTCACACACTAAACATATTATTTATTTTTATCGTAAATTATTCTTAAGCCCTTAAGTAAAAGGTCATTATCTACTATAATATCCTTTCTTTTGCAAAAAGGCATAATGCTAGAGGCTAATCCACCTGTAGCTATAACAGTAGCTGTTTGTCCTAGCTCCTGCTCAATGCGTTCTATTACACCGTCAACCATCGCAGCGTTAGCATATACTGCTCCACTTTTCATACAATCAATAGTATTTTTTCCTATAACCCTTTTAGGTGATTCAAGGCTTATCTTTGGTAATTGAGAGGTTCGGCTTGTAAGTGCCTCCTGCGAAATCATAATACCCGGTATAATCATACCACCTATATATGTTTTATCCTCGTCAATAACAGATACCGTTGTAGCTGTACCCATATCAAAAATAATTGCTGGTATTTTATATTGCTTTATTGTTGCTACAGCGTCTACCACCAAATCACTGCCCGTTTGTGCTGGATTATCAAGTGCTATATTAAGTCCTGTTTTTATTCCAGGCCCTACAACCATAGGCTCTAGCTCTGCAACAATCTGCACAGCCTGTTTTATAACTCCTGTTAACGGTGGAACAACAGAGGATATTATACAGCCACTTAGTTCCTTTTTATTTACATTATATATGCTGAGCATACTGTTTATTTCTACTGCATACTGCCAGCTTGTTCGGCTTATGTCTGTTTTAATTCTGAAAAGAGAATTAACCCTATTATCCTTATCAACACAGCCAAGCACAATATTTGTGTTACCTATATCTAAAGCTAAAACCATAATATCATTCCATTCCATTATTTTCAAATAACCAAAGCTATTATACACTTTAGTATATTACGTTTGCAAGACTTTTATTAAAGTTTACTTTACTTTACGCATTATATGAATATAATATATTGTAGATAATCAATTAGGAAGTGAAAAATATGCTTAAAGATAAAAACATATTACTCTGCGTAAGTGGTGGAATAGCCGCATATAAAATACCAAATCTTGCAAGTATGCTTGTTAAGCAGGGCTGTAATGTAAATGTTATTATGACTAAAAGTGCAGAAAATTTTATAACTGCAAAAACCTTTGAGGCTCTAACAGGCAACCCTTGTATTACAGACACCTTTCAGACAACCTACCCTATAGCTATACATCACATTAAGCTAGCTACAGAGGCTGACTATGTAATGCTGGCACCTGCAACAGCTGATATTATCGGTAAGCTTGCACATGGAATAGCTGATGATATGATAACCTCTACTCTGCTTGCTTGCAGATGTCCAATAGCAGTTGCACCATCTATGAATGTTAATATGTATGAAAACCCTGTTGTACAGGATAATATAGAAATCCTGAAAAAATATGGCTACAGAATTATAGAGCCTGCAACAGGCTATATGGCTTGCAGAGCAACAGGTAAGGGTAAAATGCCAGAGCCTGCCGAGCTTTTCAAGCATATCGAAAAGGAGCTAGCCTATAAAAAGAGCTTAAAGGGCGTAAATATACTTGTAACAGCAGGTGCAACAAAGGAAAGGCTTGACCCTGTGCGTTACATTACAAATAATTCCACTGGTAAAATGGGCTATGCAATAGCTAAGGTAGCAATGCTTAAGGGTGCTGATGTAACTCTTGTAACAGGTCATACAGCACTTGAGGATATAGCATTTGTAAACACAATAAAGGTAGAAAGTGCCGAGGATATGTACAACGCAGTAACAGCAAACGCACAAAACGCAGATATTATTATAAAGGCAGCTGCTGTAGCTGATTACACACCTTTAACCGTTGCAGATAATAAAATAAAAAAATCTGACAGCGATATGAGCATACCTCTAAAACGTACTAAGGATATTCTTAAGGAGCTAGGCACACAAAAAACCGAAAAGCAATTTATCTGTGGCTTTAGTATGGAAACTGAAAATATGCTGGAAAATTCAGTTAAAAAGCTTGAGAGTAAAAATATAGATATGATAGTAGCAAACAATCTTAAAGAAAATGGTGCTGGCTTTGGCACTGATACTAATGTAATAACTATGATTACTCGCAACAGCCTGACAGAGCTACCTATAATGAGCAAGGAAGAATGTGCAGAAAAGCTACTTGATAAAATTTCGGAGCTGAGAAATAAGTAATCACACAAAATTCATATCAAATAAATTTCAAAAGGCAAGCCCTAGTATTAAGCTAAGGCTTGCCTTTTACGCACTATAAATTGCTTTAAGCAAAGAAAAAAGCCTTTAACCAACTAATGATTAAAGGCTTTGGCTGCGGAACTAGGATTCGAACCCAGACAAACAGAGTCAGAGTCTGCTGTGCTACCCTTACACAATTCCGCAATGTTTATGTTGTTTTTGCTGTCTCTCAACAACAGTATTTATTATACACGATTCTTTATAAAAGTCAACACTTTTTTGAAAAAAATTTAAATTTTTTCAAGAATTTTTTCAATTATAATTTACAGGCTACAAAACATTAATATATTTACATTTATAAGCAATTTATGTTAAAATATTTTTTGTACGCTAAAAATAACTTAACAAAAGGATATGATATTTTGAAATCTGATTTTTTTAAAGGTGCTTACCACGGCATACCTATTGCATTAGGGTATCTGTCTGTTTCTTTTGGATTTGGAATACTGGCTGTAAAATCGGGGCTTTCTATTTTGTCGGCAGGTATTATTTCTATTACTAATTTAACATCTGCTGGTCAGGTTGCTGGTGTTGGAATAATTGCTACTCATGGTACTATTTTAGAAATGATTTTAACACAGCTTATAATAAATATAAGGTATGCTTTAATGGCATTGTCTTTATCACAAAAGCTTGATAATTCATTCAACACACCTAAAAGACTGATAGCCTCATACGGAATAACAGACGAGATTTTTGCTGTTGCGTCTGCTCAAACAAAGCCCATAACTCCATCGTATATGTATGGACTTATAGCTGTTTCGTTTTTAGGCTGGACCAGTGGCACAATAATAGGTGCTGTTGCTGGTGAATTTTTACCTTTAGCTATTACAAATGCAATGGGTATAGTTCTTTATGGAATGTTTATTGCCATAATAATTCCCCCTGCACGAAAAGAAAGAAGCGTGCTATTTGTAGTATCTGTTGCTGGTGGGTTAAGTGTGCTGTTCAAATATCTGCTTCCTGCACTTTCAAGTGGCTTTGCAATAATAATAAGTGCGTTAATAGCTTCGGCACTTGGTGCTTTGCTATTCCCTATTGATAACAAGGAGGCTGAAGAATGAGTATTGCAATATACATAGCTGTAATGGCATTAGTTACATACCTTATAAGAATGATACCCTTTACAGTTTTCAGAAAAAAGATTAAATCTAAATTTATACAAAGTCTGCTTTATTATATACCATACGCAGTGCTTAGTGCTATGACAATACCTGCCATTTTCTACTGCACAGGCGATGTTATAACCTCTGTTGCAGGTACTATTGTTGCTGTGGTGCTGGCTTACTTTAATCTGCCTTTGATAGTAGTAGCATTATCAGCCTCGGCAACTGCACTTTTAACTGGCTTTATAATAGGCTTGTAAATTTAAATTTTATAAAACACCGTTTAAGCTTTTAGTCAAGTAACTTCTTAATCAGGCTTAAACGGTGTTTTTTGCAACACATCAAAAAGCTTAATATATAAAGCCCTGTGGTTTATTTGTATTAATTCCTGTATAGCCTGAGCCTACAGCATTTGTAAAATAGCGTTGAATATCCTCACGGCAGGTTAATTCAAGATTGCTTTCTTTGATTATATTTTGTGTTTGTAGTGGCAACGAATAAAAATATTCCTTTGCCTCTTTATCAAGATTATTAATATCAGACATAGTTAACCACCCCATAATCAGTATATCCTATAGGGGGCTTAATATTCTGAAAAGCTACAGATTATATAATTTTGCTTTTTATATAATCAACATATTGCTGTTTGATAGCCTTTAAATTTCGTTGACGTATGCAAACAAAATCGCCATTTACAAGCTCAAATTGCTTATCAACATTTTTAATGTAATCCATATTTACCAGATAGCTTTGATGACATCTTAAAAAACGCCTGTTGTTAAGCTCTGCTTCTATATCATTAAGACGTTTATATATAACATAATCTGTATTATAGCTATGAATAATACATCTTGAATTTGAGCTTTCAACATAGATAATGCTATCTATTTTTAGTGTATGAATATTATTCCTCTGCTTTATTCTGTAAACCTCAGCATCAAGATTTTTTGTAATTTTATTCATAACCATATGTAGCTTCTGAGTATGCACAGGCTTTAGTAAATATCCAACAGCTTCAACATCATAGCTATCAACGGCAAAATCTACAGTTGCTGTAAGAAAAACAATTTTACCATCGTAGCCTATTTTTTCTCTGAGCTGTTTTGCAATGCTTATTCCAAATTCATTTCCTATATAAATATCCAAAAATATCAAATCAAGATTTTTCCCGTCCTGTATATCATAAATTAATTCTTTACCCGATGAATAACTGCAAATGCTATACTCAATAGACTTTTTATAAAAATAATCATTAAGAAAATCTGTAATGATTTCTCTGTCTAACAAATTGCTGTCACAAATTCCTATTCTCAAACTAATACACCCTTTCAACTATCCTAAAAAAGAAACTGCTCTTTTAAATTGCTGAATTCATCAATTAATATGATGTTTTCACATAAAAAGAGCTATATGGTAAAATTTATAGTATAATAGCCTCTTGTTACGGCAAAAGCTAACACTAACAGCTATTTAAACTATTGCTCAACATTTTTTCCACCGTTTAAACAGCTATTAGTATAAAACGGAGGTTATTATGGTTAATTACTATTATGTTGAAGAAAAGCTTCACAATTCAAGCATTGGCAATTACACAGCCTATGCAATAACAGCATACAAAGAAGAAAGCAATAAAAAAACAAGAATTGCGTATATATCTGATGTATTTCTTGATGAAGCATTTGCAAAGCACTTTATACATATATGTAATACAATGAATGTTGACCCTGTACATTTACCCGATTTAATTGAGGAGGCTCTTATAAACAATAATAACCTAGCAAATTTTACCATTAAGTGATATTCTATCACCGATGCTTAAAATTTGCAATAGATATAGATAAAATCCCATACTAAACATCTCAATATAAAAAAAGATAAAGGACAGCCTTTTTGGGGTTGTCCTTTATCTTTTTATCACTTAGTTTTCTTTTTAATCTGTAGCATTCTCTGTTGCAGACTCGGTAGCTGTTGTTTCTGTTGCTTTATCAGTAGCCTCTTCTGTTGCAGGCTCTGTTGCTGTAATGTCCAGCTTCTTAAAATCCTTACCATAGTACTCAAACTTATAATTATCTATAGCTAACAAATGATTACATTCATCTTCGGTAAGAGCGTTTACGCTATCTAAATAAAGATACTCTTCGTCAATTGTGTTATCAGCCTTAACCATAAATGAGTTTGTGGCAATTACTATGTAGGTAACACCTGTATCCTTATCACCCTTCTTCATAAGGTCGTTGTCCTTCTCGTATCCAATCTGATTATCAACACATTCAAAGCTTGTTGTTACCTTATAATAAGCAACCAGAGCATTGCTTGATATATCATCTTCATTATAAGCATAAGCATACCTCAACAGCTCATACTTTGGTTTGTACTTAAATTCAAAAGTATTTAAATCTCTGTTTTTACCACTTTTGTACTTATAATTCAAACCAGATACACTAAAATCGTCCTCAATATACTCCTCGAATTCATCCTGCATATCATTAGCTATATCTTTAAAATTAACACCCTCAAGCGTTGTTCTTGCACCTGTAAGACCCTCTACTGTGAATGTCTTAGTTTTTTCCTTCAGAAAATATCCATCCTCCTCAAGGTCGTTATAGCTTTCTGCACGAACTACAATCTTGTTGCTATTCTCAAGATAATCGTTTTCGCCTTCAATTTCAAAATAAATTTTCTGCTCCTTAACAATATCATCACAGTCATCAGCATTTACACGAGCAGTTGCTTCACCACTGTCACCAAAGTACTCAAGCTTTACGCCCTTAAATGCATCAATTATTGTACCCTCTTTTAGCTTGTCATCTACTGAACACTCTAAGGTTGTATTTAAAAGCTCTATACCTATCTCTTCTGCAAGCTCTTTGTCGTACTTAGCAACTACATTAAACTTATCTCCGTTGCTCAGATTACCATTTGCTCTGGGATCCTGCATCTCAAAAACAATGCTATCTAAAATATCTTCAATATCGTCATAGCTTTTCTTATTACGATATTCCTTTTTTAATTCCTTAAGCTTACCTTCGTTAACAGAAATTACTGCTTTACCCTTACCGTTAAAGCCCTCAAGCTTTACCTTAAGCAATCTTGCTTCTTTAATATCAATAACTGTTTGACCACAGCCCGATACAATCAAAGCAGTTACAATAACTACCATTGTAAGAAATACAGCTGATAGCTTTCTGATATTCATTTTTAAATTTGTCATCATTCCATACTCCTTTTTTACAATTCAGCTTTACGCTAAGGCTATTATACCATAATATTCTTAATTAACAATAACAATTACAAATTTACCCTAATTAACACAGCAAAAAATAAAGGATAACCTTAAACAGTTACCCTTTATCTTTACTATAATTTAGTTTTCTTTTTTATCTGTAGCCTTTTCTGTTGCTGGCTCTGTTGCTGTTTTCTCATCAGCCTTTTCTGTTGCCTTATCAGTAGCCTCTTCTGTTGTTGCTTCTGTTGCATTCTCAGTAGCTTTCTCAGTAGCTTTCTCTGTTGCTGGCTCTGTTGCCTCTGTTGCAGTGCTGTCTAGCTTCTTATAGCTACTGTCGTAGTACTCAAACTTATAATCGTCTATCTTCAGCTCTCTGTCACATCTCTCTATAGAATTAGCACTTACCATACTGAAAATGATGTTCTCGTCATCTATTTTATTATTACCCTTAACCTTTAGTGAGCTTGTCTTAATTGCTATATATGAAACACCAACATCCTTAGAGCCCTTAGCCTTAAAGTCATCATCTCCAGTTCCGTGGTATGTTTCAGTACGCTCTATTTCTGTTGTTATCTTATAATATGCAACTAAAGTATTATCTACTAAATCATCTGCATCATAAGCATAGGCATATTTTATCAGCTCATGCTTTGCTGTGAATTTTGTCTTGTATGTACCTAGATCTCTATTTTTACCACTTTCAAAGATATAATCCAGATTAGCTAAATTGTAATCATCTTCAAGATAATCTTCAAGCTCATCATTTATATCAGCAGCAACACCACTGAATTCAACACCCTCTAGGGTTTCTCTTACACCTGCAAGTCCGTCTACTACAAACTCCTTAGTTTCTTCCTTTAAGAAATATCCCTTTTCCTCAAGTTTACCAATGTAATTTGCACGCACTACAAGCTTGTCGCCATTCTTAAGATTGTCCTTTTCGCCTTCGATTTCAAAATAAATATTCAGCTCATCAACAAGGTCATCACAATCCTTAGAGTCTACATGTGCATATGCGTCGCCATTGTCACCAATGTACTCAATCTTTACACCCTTAAATGCATCAACTACTATACCCTTTGAAAGCTTGTCGCCTACTGAGCACTCAATAGTTGTATTCTTAAGCTCTACGCCTACTGCTTCTGCAAGCTCTTTATCATACTTAGCAACTACATTAAACTTATCTCCATTGCTTAAAGTACCATTAACACTAGGGTCTTCCATCTCAAAGGCAATGCCATCTAAAATCTCTTTAATATCGTCATAATTTTTCTTGTCACGATATTCCTTTTTAAGAGTCTTAAGCTTACCTTCGTTAACAGAAATTACTGCCTTACCCTTACCGTCAAAGCCCTCAAGCTCTACCTTAAGCAATCTTGCTTCTTTAATATCAATAGCTGTTTTTCCACAGCCTGATACAACTAAAGCAGTTGCAATAACTACCATTGTAAGAAATACAGCTGATAGCTTTCTGATGTTCATTTTTAAATTCGTCATCACTTTTACTCTCCTATTTTTTATAATTCAGCTTTATGCTAAAGCCAATTATACCACATAATTTTTAATTAACAATAATTATTACAAATTTTTTCTTATTAATCACGTAATAATAATGTAACAAAAGGCTTTATCAGCACATCAGAATTCAATCAAATAAATTATAACCAATATTCACCAGAAAATTAACCACTTTATTAGCTTAACCTGCAAAGCATTAAGCAGAGTAATAATGGGCAAAAAAAGAACAACCTTAGCTGGTTGTCCACAGCCTGATACAACCGTAGCAGTTGCAATAGCTATCACTGCAAGAAATACAGCTGATAGCTTTCTTATATGTATTTTAAATTTTGTCATTACTTTACACTCCTGTTTTTATAATTCAGCTTACAGCAAAGGCAATTATGCAAGCATAAGGTGCTCGTATAAAATTTTAACACCTGTAATCATTAATATAGAACCACCTAAAAGCACAGAGTGCTTTGACAAAAACAATCCGAACAGCTTACCAAAATAAACACCAGCTAAACAGATTAAAAAAGTAATAGCACCTATTAAAAGTACTGCTATAAGCATTAACACACAGGTTGACGCACCAACAGCCGACGGTAATATTACACCTGTTGCCAATGCGTCTATGCTTGTAGCTATTGCAAGCATAGTAATTGTTTTTGTGCTTAAGCGTTCCTTTTTCTCGGTATCTGCTTCCTCTTTCAGCTCTTTTATGTAGTCAATTATCATTTTACCACCAATAAAGGCAAGCAGGATAAACGCTACCCAGTGGTCAACCTGTGCTATAAAGCATTCACCTGCTTTACCTGCAAGCCAGCCTATAACAGGCATAAAAAGCTGAAAGCCCCCAAAAAACAAAGCCAGCTTTATCGCATACGGAAATTTAAGATTTTTTGTTGTAGCACCATTTGATACCGAAACAGCAAATGCGTCCATAGCCAAGCCTACTGAAATACATATAACAGAAATATAATCCACTTAATCTCCTCCGAACATACTGATACTAATAACTGATTAAACGCCAGAATAGATTGACGAGCAAAATTTACTCAGACAAGAACGACGCAGGCAAGCTGACGCTTGTCAACGAGAAGGACGAAGTGCTGAGTAAATTACGCCTACAAGGTGTCTGGTGTTTAATTAGCTATTAGTATGATATATTTATATTGCAAATTTTGCTGTTATATGATACTTCAAGCAAATTAAAAAGTCAATCAAATACAGTTTATTTCTTTTTAGAAAATAATTCTCGCAAGCCCATAATCAATAGCAATACACCAAAGCCTCTTCTTAGCCATATATCATCTATCGAATTAGATAAATGTGCACCAAAAACACTAGCAAATACTCCTACAGCTGTAAAGGGAATAACTACTCTCCATTTTATAAGCCTATCTTTTTGATAAATTATCACCGAAAAAACTGCTATAGGAATAAAAAACAGCAAATTTATCCCCTGCACTGTTGCCTGTGGAAGCTGTGTATATAGGGCAAGAAAAATTACTAATATTCCACCTCCACCCATTCCCATTGAGCCAAGCAAGCCTGCAAGAAACGAGGCAACAGAAAGCCATAGCCAGCTCACGCTGTTACCATTCTAAAGCCAGCCCAAAGCATAGCAACAGCAAAAAGCTTTTTTATAAAGCGTGGCTTTACCCTTTTCAACAGACAAATTCCTACCATTGCACCCAAAAATCCACCCCACAAATATGGAACAGCGTCTGATATTTTTACACTACCATTTAAAATATAGCTTACAGCACTTGCAATGCTCATTGGCAAAATAATTGCAATAGAGGTAGCATGTGCCTGCTTTACCTCCATTTGCTTTTTCAGTACAGGCACAGCTACCATTCCACCACCAGCACCCAGCAGGCCATTCATAGCACCTGTAACAGCTCCAAACATCATATTCTTAAATAATTTCATATTCTCCTCTTTTCGCAAAAGCAATCATCACTTAACAGATATATCACTAATAACATTATAAACACCATTTTTCACAAGCTCACCCCAGTCCTCTATTGACTTATAGGCTTTATAATCGCTCTGTCTTAGAATTTTACCCATATTGAAAATATCACTTTTATTTTCAGTACATACCTTTATAGCGTTTTCAATTAGCGAGTTAATCTTACCTTCGATTTTTTCCTTAGCCTGTTCGTCTGCTCTTGTGTATTCATATATGGTAGCTTCTCCCTTTATTGTTACATCACAATATAAACGATTATCCCTTATACCCACATTAATTTCACTATCGTCATATTTTAAAGCGAAGCTTTTATTTTCTCCACCTAACGGAATAACCTCTGCTGAAATATCAGATTCTCCTCTTAACAGCATAACCCCCATAGTTAAGGAGCCATTTAATTTATAGCTTAGAGTATCACCATCAAAAACTGCAACTCCACTATATTTAAGGTTGTCATTATCAAGTGTAAGCAAGCCTGTGCAGGCTGATGACGTTTCGTTGATAATATCCGACAGAAATTTGTACATTGGCATAGTAAGTGCACGACCCGTTGTGTTTTTACTTTCTGCAAGGTCTGCTACTGACTGTGGGGTTATATCCTTAACGCTCATAAGCCTCTGTGCCTCTTCACTACCTACAAGCACATTAACCGATGGTCTGCATTGATAATAGCCAGCAAAAAACTCCAGTGCTTCGCTTACTCCGTACTTACAAAGACTATCTCCAAGCAGAATAAACGAGTTATGGCTATACAGTGGCTCAAGTCCGTTTTTGCTTATAATAGCTGTTACAGCCTCGGTTATTGTTCTGCCCTTACCCGTAAGCTTTTTATAAGGTTCACTTTGATTTGTAGAATCTGTATTCATATACATAACCGTAACTGTATAGCTTTCATCAGCATAATCAATACCAATCCCCTGAATAACCATTCTTTCGTTCAGCTGTTTACTTGTACAGCCCTGTGACACACACATAAAAACGCACGCTAAAGCTACAACTACAAGCTTTTTCAATCCTAATCACCCTTAACCTTTATTTTATTTATTATAGAAAGCATTAACGGAATTACCACACCTGTAATAAGCGTTAATATCAGCATAAGGTTGTTGTTGAAAATCATCTGGAATAATCCCTCTTTTGCTGAAATACCAATCGAAGCACCCAAAACAAGCACACCACATATTAATATTGACCACCTTGAAATTGTTTCTCCGAATATTCTTTTTACACAGGCTGATAAAAGATACATAAATAAAGAAACCTTTACAAACATTCCTGCTGTCCATACTCCAAGAAAAAGCCCGTCCAGTCTTTCGGTTACACCAAGCGACGCCAATGCTGTTATGGAATAAACAGGGAAAATCTGCGTTTCAAGATAATCACCCAATACAGCTGTAATTATCAAAATCAATAACGCAGTTGATAGATATACAGCTACTGCCCACCACACTATACCCTTTTTGCTGTTACCTCTTGTAAAGGGTAGTAATATTGCAAGTGCTGGAATACAGGAATTTTTAGAAATCATATTAACAGCAATTTCTGCAATGCCCTTAGAGTCGTGCATTGTTATTGGCTCAACATTAATTAAATCTGCCTGTGGTATAAGCGTACAAAGTAGAATTATTAACGCAGATATAATAAAAAAGAATATTATTGTAGAGGCTCTGCCAAGTGCTTCTATGCCTTTATACGCTCCATACATAGAGGCTGTAACAACAGCAAGCGACAAAACAAATACCGAGGCTGTTGGATTAAGCACATTTGTCACCATTATATTAAACTGTGTAAGTGTATTTATAAGCACCCACAAAAAGTACAGACCATATACAACAGCTATTATTGCACCCCACCCTTTAAATAAAAGATATGCGTTATCTGTTACTGTTCTTCCGTTGCTTGTTTTGAACATAATAAACACAGGCACAGACATAAGAAGTGTGGCAACAATTGCAAAAACAGCAGATAGCATACCATAACGCAAGGCTGAAGTATCGGAATTATAGCTACTGTAGGTAACATTTATAACCATTCTGCTTATATACAGCATAATAAACAGCTGACAAACCGACACCCTGACAAACGGCTTCATTTTTTCACTTCCTTTGCAGTTTTCATTTTAGCAAATTGGGGTTTGTAGGGCTAACGCACAAACGCTGATAGAGAAAAACGTAAAGTTTCGGTCCAGCCTTTTTAAAGGCTGGCAGGTCAAGGACAGAGTCCTTGCAGGTTTTAAGGACGGAGTCCTTAACTCATAGTTTTCCCTAAAAATGCCGTGTACACGGCATTTTTAATAATTACAAGAAGTTAAAG
>JAXJTP010000094.1:0-1919 GCA_036309525.1 Acutalibacteraceae bacterium
CAAGGGCGTTGCCCTTGACCCACCACCCTTTAAAAAGGGTGGACCCAAACTTTACGTTTTTCTCTATCATAGCTTGTGCGTTAGCCCTACAACCCCAAATTTGCAATATACCCAAACAACGGAGGTACAAAATGGAAGATAAAGATATGGAATACGAATATAATAATCCCGAGTGTGAAGACGAAGAAACAGCTAAAAGAAAAAAGTACACAAAGGGTTTTTATGTAGTTTTTGCGTTGTGCCTATGTGCCATAGGTGCAGCAGGCTGGTATACCTATTCTGACGTAGCAAATTATATGAATGATACCGAAATTCCTGAGTCAGTAATAGCCTCAACAGAGCCAGAAAACAAGCAAGCAGAGGCAAAGCTAAGGGGAGTAAATAAAACAGAGTCTACAACTAATAGCTTTGAAAGCGTTATTGAAGCAACAGAGGCTTCAACACAGCTAAAAACAGACCCACCAACAGCACCACCAACTCAATCTCCAACAGAGTCAGAGCGTGTAGTGCCAGTAGAAAACGCAGAGGTAATTGATGAATTTTCAGGTAACAGATTAGTCTATTTTGAAACGTTAAAGGATTGGAGAGTTCATAAGGGAACAGACTATTCAGCAGAGGCAGGGCAAGAGATATATGCAATAGCAAAGGGTACAATAACAGATTTCTTTAAGGATACATTATATGGTAACGGAATTAAGCTAGAGCTTTCTGATGGCTTTACTGCTACTTACTATGGAGTTAAAGCGAATGAAAGTATAGCAGTAGGCTCAACAGTAAAAGCAGGTGATTTAATAGCAACAGCAGAAAGCGTACCTTGCGAGCAGGCGAAAAAGCCTCATATTCACATTGAAATACAAAAGGACGGAAATTATATAAATCCACAGACCTTCTTGAATAAAAATGCTTAATATGGCATAAAATATTATCGCAAGCCCTCGTTTCGTTTCAGGGGCAAGTATAGCAATTCTTAAAAGGATTGCACACAAAAAGGCACTGCTGTAAAAAGCAGTGCCTTAATTCTGTTAGTTTATATATTATGACTGAAAAACCTTAACATAGTTTGTAATGATGTCTACAACCTTTTCTTTTGAAAGCTTAGCACTATTAACAGAAAGATGATAATTATCAGCTAAGCCCCATTTATTTTCTGTGTAGAATTGATAGTAGTTAGCTCTTGTTTTGTCAGTTTTGCGAACAATAGCTTCACCCTTTGCTTCAGGAAGGTTATAGAGTCTGATAGCTCTCTCAATTCTATATTCTAAATCAGCGTGAACAAATACATTAACGCAGTTAAGTCTATCTCTTAAAATGTAGTCAGCACATCTTCCTACAATAACACAAGGCTCCTCAGCAAGCTTTTTAATAATTTCGTGCTGTAAAAGATATAGTTGGTCATTTACAGAAATCTGGTCACGAGGTGAAAATCCAGTCTGACCCAAGGTAAACAAGCCCATAGAAAGACTATATAGCAGGCTGTTAGCTGCCTGTTCATCAATTCTTTCAAATAGAGCAGGGTCAATGCCACTTTCCTTAGCAGCTAAAGAGATAAGCTCCTTGTCATAGAATTTAACACCTAAAGCCTTTGCGACATCAATGGCGATTTCTCTGCCACCACTGCCAAACTCACGGCTTATAGTAATTACAGATTTACAATCCATTTTTAATTCACTCCACAAATAAATATATACAGTAGAAATATTATATAACTCTTTTAGTTAAAATGCTATTATCAAATTGAACAAAAATTCATTTATTATATTGTATGCACAAATAAAAATAAATGCTAAAAATGTCATTGACAAACCAAAGCAAAAACGATATAATAACAAAGCTGTCGAAAAACGGCAGTGAAAAACACCTGAACAGGTTATAGCTTTGGAGCTTGAATAGTTTATGGCTGGCTTTGATTAGCACAAGCC
>JAXJTP010000095.1:0-10463 GCA_036309525.1 Acutalibacteraceae bacterium
CAATATTTCTCCGTTTTTTCGCTCGAACTTGCCTCGTATTAGCGAAATATTCAGTAATTTTTCTATTTTCAGATACTCCCTAATAGAATTACTCTGAAAGCAAGAACATAAAAAGTAACCTTGGAAAAGGAGAAGAACAAATGAAAAGAATTATCGCACTTTTAATGGCATCACTTATGGTTATGTCAATAACTGGCTGTAAGGGCAACGAAAATAACACAGGTGACGAAAACACCAATCCTACAGAAAGCATTACAGCTACTGAGGAAAGCACAAGCGACAACAGCAATACAGCTGATGAGGCTACAACAGTAGGTCAAACCTTGTTAGCTGATTTTAAGTCTGACTCAAAGGGTACAGCACAGGAAATTGCAGACCGTTTAATAACTAACCCAGTTATTCAGTTTATGGGAGGTGCAACACCTGTTGAAGAGGGTTTACTAAGTGGCTTTGATAATGCTGAAATAAAGGGCTTTAAAGAGGGTGTAATGTTTGCACCTATGATGAGCTCTATTGCATTTGTAGGCTATATCTTTGAGCTACCAGAGGACGCAGATGTAGAGGCATTCAAAACAACATTAAAGGATTCTGCAAATCTTCGTTGGAATATTTGTGTAGAGGCTGAGGAGCTTATCGTTGAAAACGATGGCAACAAGGTGTTCTTCCTTATGTGTCCTAAGAGCTTTGAACAGCCAGAGGCTGAGGACGGTGCAGTAGCTGGAGATATGGACATACCAGCAGAGGATATGGTACCTGCTGAGGATGGTATAACATTAGAATAATATTGTTATTTCGGCACGGCATACACCGTGCCGAAATGCTTATAAGGAGAAAAAATGCTATTTTCAAGTATTCCGTTTTTGTTTTATTTTTTACCGTGTGTACTGATTCTTTACGCAGTTTCTCCAAAGAAACTGAAAAACCCTACACTTTTAATTTGTAGCCTTGTGTTTTACGCCTGGGGAGAGCCTCGTTTGGTAGGGCTTATGCTTATTACTGTTTTTTTAGGCTATGTGCTTGGATTGCTCACGGAAAAATACAGAAAATATAAAAAGCTGTTTCTAACTCTTTCGGTAGTGCTTAGTTTGGGCTTTTTGGGCTATTATAAATACGTTGATTTTTTCATTGAAAATATAAACGCTGTAACAGGACTTTCAATTACGTTGCTTAATGTTGCTTTGCCTATTGGAATCAGCTTTTATACCTTTCAGCTGTTAAGCTACAATATAGACGTATATCGTGGCACTGTGCCTGCACAAAAAAGCTTTGTAAATTTAGCCACATATATTTCGTTATTCCCACAGCTTATAGCAGGCCCCATTGTGCGTTATAGCGATATAGAAAAGCAATTGCACGAGCGTACTCATACTCTTGAAAAAACAGCAGTTGGTGTGCGTAGGTTTGTTATAGGTCTTTCAAAAAAGATATTGCTTGCTAATACCTTGGGCGAAATATGTGAGATATTTAAAGGCTCAGATGATAAAAGTGTGATATACTTCTGGCTTTATGCTGTTGCGTTTTCGTTACACGTTTATTTTGACTTTTCAGGCTATAGTGATATGGCTATAGGTCTTGGAAAGCTGTTTGGCTTTGATTTTGTGGAGAATTTTAATTATCCATATATATCAAAAAGCATAACAGAATTCTGGCGTAGATGGCATATATCGTTAGGCTCGTGGTTTAGGGATTATGTGTATATACCACTTGGTGGTTCACGAGTGGGCAGGGTGCGTATGCTGATTAATATTTTAGTTGTATGGATGCTGACAGGCTTTTGGCATGGTGCTGAATGGAATTTTATTTTGTGGGGTCTTTATTTTGCTGTTTTGCTTGTTGTAGAAAAAGTGTTGCTTTTAAAATGGCTGAACAGCTCGAAGATAATAAGCAGAATATATGTTTTGTTCTTTGTGGTTATAAGCTTTGTTATTTTTAATGCAGTATCACTAAGTGAAGCAATAGACTATATAGGTGGTATGCTTGGCTTAGGAAATTACCCATTAATTTCAGCAGAAGCAGTTTTCTATATCAAGGATTACCTCTTTGTTTTAGTGCTAGGCTTAATCGGTGCTACACCTATTCCTAAAAGGCTTGCATTAAAGCTGAAGGCAACGCAGTGGCTTGAGCCGATTGCATTGGTTGCGTTATTGGCAATATCTACAGCGTATCTGGTTGATGGCTCTTTTAATCCATTTTTATACTTTCGTTTTTAAGGAGGAGATAAAATGAAGCTACAAAAATATTTATCAGTTGCTTTTTGTTCGGTGTTTATTTTATTCTTTTCATTTTGGTGCTTTTTTGTACCTACTCCAGATTATTCCGAAAGTGAACGCAGAGCCTTGGCTGATTTTCCAGAAATCAGCTGGCAGAATATATGGTCGGGTGATTTCGCAAAGAGGTTTGAGGAATATACAACCGACAGATTTCCTGCTCGTGACAGCTGGCGTAGCATAAAGGCATATACAAGACTAAATATTCTACTGCAAAAAGAGAACAACGACATTTTTGTAAAGCAGGGTCATATTTCAAAGCTGGAATATCCTATGAATACTAAAATGCTTGATTATTCAATTTCTCTGTTTAATAAAATAGAAGAAAAGCATTTAAAGCAAAACGAGGTCTACTTTGCCATAGTGCCAGACAAGAATGAATATCTGGCTGACCTTAAGCTTGATTACAACGAGCTTGAAAAATATATGTACAACAGGCTGGATTTTTGCACTCCTATACATTTAAATCAATTACTATCTGCTGAGGATTACTACTTTACAGATAGCCACTGGAGACAGGATAAAATTACAGATGTAGCTAAGCATATAGCAAATTCTATGGGAACAGATATTTCTGGTGACTATGAAAAGCAAAAATTAGAAATACCCTTTAAGGGTGTTTATGCTGGTCAATCGGCTTTAATTCACGAGCCCGATGTTATCACATATCTTACAAACGATACTATAAAGGGCTTACAGGTAACAGGAGCTAACGCAGTATATGATATGAAAAAGGCAAAGGGTAAGGATACCTATGAATTTTTTCTTTCGGGTAATCAGCCACTTGTGAAAATAAATAACCCTGAAAATTCTGACGGAAAAAGGCTGATTGTTTTCAGAGACTCGTTTGCTTCGTCGTTAATGCCACTGCTGGCAGAGGGATATTCAGAGATAATTATGGTGGATTTAAGATATATGAATTCACTGCTTTTAGAGCAGTATGTAGATTTTTCTGACGCTCAGGTGCTGTTTTTATATAGCTCAAATATACTCAATAACTCAACTTCAATGAGGTAATACAATAAAGTTTTTGACACTGTTTTTATAGAAAAAACGCAAAATAACGCAGGGTAACAAAGGATTAATGCGAAAAAATCCCTTTGTTACCCTGCGTTATTATTGTTTTACGATAAAATCTCGAAAAAATTTTAAAAAAAATACCCTGCGAAGGGTATTGCTTGCAACGTAGAGTAATGCAATAAAATGGTATTGTCAGGAGGTGAGAGGCTATATCGCACCAAATACAAAATCAAAAATTGATATAGCTCATACAATGAAAGACGAAAAGAAACTGAAAAAGCTTCACACAATTTTAATAGTAACAGGAATACCGTTTTCGTTCCTGCAATGGGTGACAATAGCTATATGGATTGCAACCGGTAACTGCTTACCGTTTATAGCCTGTCTGCCAATATTGCTTGTATATGCAATCTGGGTATCAGCGTACTATTTTAAAAGAGTTGCTTACATCTGCACAAATTGTGGAGAGGTGTTTGTACCAGATTTTAAGCAGGCATTCTTTGCAAAGCACACACCAAAGCTTAGAAAGCTAAAATGCCCTTGCTGTAGCCATAAGGGCTATTGCGTAGAAATATATAGAAAGGAAGAAATGTAATGAATAACCTAATGGAGTATATACCATTTTTAATACCACTTTTAATAGTACAGTTTGGCTTACTAGGCTATACACTACACCATATCTTAACCCATAAAAGCTATAAAAGAGGAAATAGAACAATATGGCTTGTAGTTACAATTTTACTAATGAACTTTGTAGGTCCTATTGCTTACATTTTACTAGGAAAGGAAGAATAATAATGAATAACCTAATGGAGTATATACCATTTTTAATACCACTTTTAATAGTACAGTTTGGCTTGCTAGGCTATACACTACACCATATCTTAACTCATAAAACCTATAAAAGAGGAAATAGAACAATATGGCTTGTAGTTACAATTTTACTAATGAACTTTACAGGCCCTATTGCTTACCTTCTATTAGGAAAGGAAGATGACAAATGAGTATGCTTGAAATTACAAATTTGCATAAGAGCTTTGCAGATAAAGAGGTGCTAAAGGGTGTTGAGCTGATAGTGCCAGAAAACAGTATTTTTGGATTTATCGGAAAAAACGGTGCAGGAAAAACAACTACTATGAAGGCTGTGCTTGGACTTATGAAGGCTGATAAGGGAGAAATTACCGTTGCAGGTGAAAAGGTTGTTTATGGTCAAACCACAAGCAATAAATACATAGGCTATTTGCCAGATGTACCAGAGTTTTATTCCTTTATGACAGCTGAGGAGTACCTTAGCTTTTGTGGAGAAATAACAGGAATGAAAAGGTCTGAAATCAAAAGCAAGGGTGCAGAGCTTTTAAAGCTTGTGGGACTATCTGACGAAAAGCACAGAATCAAGGGCTATTCAAGAGGAATGAAGCAACGCTTAGGAATAGCACAGGCACTTATGAACAGTCCAAAGCTTTTGATTTGCGACGAGCCTACATCAGCTCTTGACCCTGTGGGCAGAAAGGAAATTCTTGACATACTTATTGCAGTTAAGGAGCAGACAACAGTAATTTTTTCAACACATATTCTTTCTGACGTTGAAAGAATATGCACCGATGTTGCCTTTTTGAACGATGGCAGGGTAGATATGCAGGGGAAGCTTAGCGACATAAAATCTGTTTATCGTACAGACGAGTATGTTTTACAAACTGAAAACGAAGGCTCACTGCTTGCACTTGTAAAAGGCTTTGATAAAATTCGCAGGGGAGAAAATAATACTCTTAGCTTTCGTGAGAATGAGCATAGTGTGTATGATGTTTTGCGTTTTATTGCCGAAAAAAGAATAGAGCTGATAAAATTTGAAAAGTCAGAGCCTACACTGGAATCACTATTTATGGAGGTAGTAAAGAAATGAGAGCATTAGTTAGCTTTATGAAAAAGGAATGGCTTTATCAGCTACGCTCAAGCAAGCTGGTTAGTATAGGAATAATTTTTGTTATGCTTGGAATGTTAAGCCCGGCAATTGCAAAATTAACACCTGATCTGCTTGAACTGCTTACTGAAACTCAAGGAAGTAGCAGTATGACCATTACAGTGGGAGAGGTAACAGCACTTGATTCGTGGGTGCAATTCTTTAAAAATATTCCAATGGGACTTATTGCCTTTATACTTATAGAAAGCAGTATTTTTACTAAGGAATATGAGTCAGGTACACTTGTGCTTGCTCTTACAAAGGGTCTTGACAGATACAAGGTAGTGCTATCAAAGGCTGTTACTATGATTTTTTTGTGGACAATAGGCTACTTTGTGTGCTTTGGTATAACCTATGTATATAGTGCATATTTTTGGGATAACAGTATAGCAGAAAATCTGATGTTCTCGGTTGTTATATGGTGGCTGTTCGGCTTGCTTGCAATTTCTCTTTCTGTACTTTTTTCAACACTTTCAAAAAATAATATAGGTGTACTTATTGGTACTGGTGGAGTAATTTTGGCTTCGTGTTTTGTAGGAATGTTTCCAAAGGTAGATAACCTTATGCCAACAATGCTGATGGACGGCAATTCTTTGATTTTTGGACTAAAGGAATGTAGCGATTATACAACTGCTATTGCAATTACAATAGCAATATGTATAATCAGCCTGATTGTAAGTGTTCCTATATTTAACAAAAAGCATATTTAATATTTATGGTATGTGTAAAAACAAAAGCGAGTGATTCTGTATTGAAATCACTCGCTTTATTTTTATTTTTATTTTTGAGAAAAGCCTATTACTCTCCAGGTTTCCAGCAATTTGTCAAGCGAATATATTGCATTTGCAGGAGAGGTTGACGGCAGGCAGATTGCTTCTATATTAATAGTATCACGAAGAAAACGGTTATAATATTTTTCGGCTGTTTTGCCATTCAGATAAATTTTTTCTATGCTTGCACAATTCAGTATTTGCGATAAATCGTTAGGTACTACATTTTTTATTGATGTGTCAGAGCTACCTGTTATTTCACAGGTAGCAATAACATCCCACAGTGCAATGCGTGATGATAATAAAAGACTTCGCTTTTCTTCTATTGTTTTTGGTAAAGGATATTCAAAAATCTCTGCTAAAACCTTCCAGAATCTATTTTGTGGATGACCATAGAAAAACATATTCTCTCTTGATTTAACAGACGGAAAGCTTCCTAAAATTAAAATTCTTGAGCTTTTATCATATACAGGCTGTATAGGGTGGTTAATCATAATTTTTTCCTCAAAAGGTATATAGGAATTTTTTAATATTATTTATGTTATCTATTATACCTTTAAAATATGCTGTTGTGCAAATATTTTAGTAAATTTACATTGTTATTGATTATTAAAATGAATAGATGTGTTGACTAATACTGTGCATAATGTTAAAATAGCATTAACGAAGAGGCATATTAAACTTATAGCATATTTCAAAACTAAAAATAACTGTCTATTTCTGCTAAAGGGTGTAATTCTGGTATTAGCGAAATATGCAGTCATTTTTATTTTACGATAATATTTGCTTAGTATGCTACGGTTTATAAAAATTTATTAAAGGGGTACATAAAAATGAAAAAGCTACTATCATTCATCGTTGCCGTGTGTATGATTATAGTGTCAGCACCAATAAGTGCTTCGGCTGTTGGTGTATGCTCACAATACAGCGGTGACAACTCAGAGGATCAGAATTATAAAACCTATGCAACACCTATAAAATCATATCTGTCTGAATGTGGTGAAGACAGGATTATGAAGGTTCAGGCTGGAAATAACATTTCGGGTGTATTGGTTGAATATTACAATAAGTCCTATGAGCTTTTAGAAAGCAGACTGTTGCCTGCTGAGCTACCATTGTTTGGTGGCTTTTATGAGTCAGACACTAATTACTTTTTGCTGACAGGACAAAAAAATACAGAACAGCTTAGCACAACAGAGGTTTATCGCATTACAAAATACGATAAAAACTGGAGTAGAATTTCTGCTGTTGGTCTTTATGATGTTAATACAACTATTCCTTTTGACGCAGGCTCAGCAAGAATGGTTATGTGTGATGATATGCTGATTATACATACAGCTCACGAAATGTATACTGCTCGTGACGGATATAATCATCAGTCTAATATTACAATTGGTGTTGATACCTCTGCAATGAAGGTTGTAAATTGTGCTTCAAAGGCTACAAATACCTCAAAAGGCTATGTAAGCCATTCGTTTAACCAGTTTATACAGCTAGAGGGTAAAAATATAGTTACAGTAGACCACGGTGATGCTCAACCACGTTCTGTTGTGCTTATCAAGCATGCTGGCGATGCCTCAAATGGTGAGTTTGGAAGTGCTTCTGTTGTTAAAAATATTATAGAATTTCCTGGTACTTCAGGCGACAACTATACAGGTGCATCTGTTGGTGGCTTTGAAATTTCAAGCTCAGCATATTTAGTTGCAGGTAATACAGTAACCTTTGATGAAGGCTATAAAAATAATAAAACAAGAAATATTTTTATAACTGCATCAACTGCTAGCGAAACAAAAACAAGATATATAACTAGCTATGATGAAGGAGAAACAACAACAAACACACCACATCTTGTTAAAATTGGTACCGATAAGTATATGCTTATGTGGTCAAGAGAGAATGTTGTTTATTATACAGCTATCGACGCAAACGGTAATCAGACAGGCTCTATTTACTCTATGCAGGGTAATTTGTCAGACTGTGTGCCAGTTGTAATTGATAATAAGCTTGTATGGTATACTTGGAAGAATGCAAAAAATACCTTCTACGAAATAAATCTTAGCTCGTTTTCAGAAAACAGCTCAACAGTGGTTGATACATGCCACACCTATGAGTATGTAAGCTCGGCTGGTACTGGAGTATCAAATGTAAAATGCTCAAACTGTGGAGAAACAGGTACTGTTTCTGTGCCAACAAGTATTAAAAAAATGTGGTGGAGAACATCTGAAACACAAGCAGGGTATTATTATTCAATTATACCTAATAATTTGAAAATTAAGGATACTCTGGAGTTTATGCTACAATATTCACCAGTTACTTCTAACACAAATAACGAGTTTGATGTTATTATTTCTAATCCATCTATACTAAGCTATGAATATCAGGACGCATATTCAGGCTATGTTTTAGGTAAGCTTAACCTTTTAAATATAGGTATGTCTACAGTTACCTTTAAGCACAAATATAATCCAACACTTACAGCTACCTATACTATTAATGTAAAAACAAATGTTACTGCTGTTAACTTGAACAAAAATGCGATTAACCTGACAACAGGGGGAACATTTACTCTGAAGCCAACCTTTACTCCAGCTCAGGCAGTACCAGACTGTAAATGGAGTAGCAATAATACAATGGTTGCAGATGTTGACAGTACAGGTAAGGTTACAGCAAAAGGGCCAGGTACAGCAAATATACGTCTTACTGTAGATAATGATAATAATCTTAGTGTTGTGTGTTCAGTAACTGTAACAGATGTTACCTTGAACAAAGAAAGTCTTACCTTAAAAGCAGGAACAACTGATAAATCTTTAGTAGCAACCTTTGAGTCAGGAGGGGCAACCCCTAAATATAAATGGGTTAGCTCTAATACAGCTGTTGCAGAGGTTAATGCTATAACAGGTGAAATTACAGCTAAAAAATTAGGTACAGCAACTATATACATTACTATGGAAAATGATGATGATATTAAAATCGATGCTAAATGTGAATTAATAGTAAGAGATACTGGAGATGTAGATGGTGACGGTATGATTAATACTTCAGATCTTCTTTCTATATTGGAGTACTGCGTAGGCAGTAGAGATTTTAGCGAAGCAGACAAAGAATTTGCAGATATAGATGGCTCAGGCGAAATAAATATTGTAGATGTATTGAAGCTACAGCAGAGTTTGCTAGCTTGATTAAAGACTAAAGGTAGCCATTTTTACAACGATTATTGACAAATATAGCTTTCGGTGTTATAATTCCAATCGTATTTAATATACAGAGTAGATACTTGAGCGTTGCTTAAATGCTTAGTGCTTATCAAACGGGGAGTTGTTGATAAGACGAATGGATTTTATCCTACGATTCAGGTGTTGCATCCCGCTGTTGAATAAGGTATAACATTGATTTATAGCGGAGATGTGTTGCTTTTGTACACGTCTCCGTTTTTGTTTTTAATTATATGTTTCTCCTTATCCGACAAATAAATTTTTTTGGAGGAGATTTTATGGTTAAAGAAAAAACTAAAGAGCAAAAATCATCTGACGGACTATTTGCAAGGCTTGCTAAGCCTACTGCTGTGGTGAATTTTCAATTCAGCTCGGTACAGCTTATAGCGTTTGGTGCAATATTTATGGCTTTGCGTGTTGTGCTTGGCTTTTTAGAGATTAATATAGGTGACTCTTACCGAATTACCTTTTCGCCTGTTCCTGTTACACTTGGAGCTTATATGCTAGGGCCTGTAGTTGGTGGTGTTATAGGTGCCTGTGGAGATATAATAACACTTATTATTCATCCAACAGGTGGTTTGAATTTTGGAATTCTGCTTGCAAAAACACTATGGGGTGTTTTAATGGGAGTATTCCTTTATAATAAGCCTGTTACCCTACTAAGAAGTATTATTGCTAATTTTGTTACAATATTGGTTTGTAATGTGGCTATAACAACAGCCAGCCTGTGCATTGCCTATGGCTATCCGTTAATGGCTATACTGCCAGTAAGACTTATAACTAATGTTATTTTGTTCTTTATCTACACCTTTGCAACCTGCTTTTTCTGTACCTTGGTTGCAGGTATATATAAGAAAATACAGCCTAAGTATGCTATGAATACAAAAGCTGTTTTATCAGACAAAAAAGCTGATTCGGATAATAATTAAAAATTTGACAAATTTGGGTTTGTAGGGCTAACCCACAAACGCTGATAGAGAAAAACGTAAAGTTTGGGTCCACCCTTTTTAAAGGGTGGTGGGTCATGCAACCAATTTGCGAAGCAAATTGATTGCCGCAATCAATCCCGTAGGGATTGGTTGCATTATGTGAAACGCCCTTGCAGGTTTTAAGGACGGAGTCCTTAACTCATAGTTTTTCCTAAAAATGCCGTGTACACGGCATTTTTAATAATCACGAAAAGTTAAAGGGCTTTGCCCTTTAAAATCCCACGAGGGCTTTGCCCTCGACCCAAAAG
>JAXJTP010000096.1:0-2701 GCA_036309525.1 Acutalibacteraceae bacterium
ATACTAATAAGGAAACTACTCATCATAAGTCATCAGGCACAAGAAAGAGTGCTTCTGGTAGTAATGTAACAGCTCCAGCACACCATCTGACTACACGTTCAGAAAAGACTATATATACTTGCGATCAGTTCGATGCTTTACGTAAATTAATCGATTTACCTGAATATTTACGTAATCATAATGAATACAAAAATGAGGACTTTTCTCAGTTTATCGCCCTTGGCGTTAAGATTTATGATCCATTGAAGCAAACAGATTCTAATCCTTCTGCTATTATCTACTACTACAAGGACAGCGGCTACAGACTTATCGCTTATTCTGATAATAGTCCTGTCGATAAGACGACCGGTTGGGACATCTGCGATATTTACGCTTATATGAATAAATGCACTCGTGATGAAGCTAGAGACTGTCTCTGCAAGCAGTATAATATCAAGTATCGCAAGAATGCTTCAAAGGTAGCAGTAGCGTGAGAAGGAACAGAACATGGATTTTCTTAGATATAGATTTTTTCATAGCCCACACAATCATGAAAACTATTATTTAATCTGTGGCAGAGACGATGTACCGATTCGTTCACTTCTAATAGACAGTCCCGACACAGAGAAGGACCCTCCTTATATCTGTGTTCCAACGTCTGCGATAGCCGATATTTTCTGTGCTAAATTCGGTGTGTCTGGAGTGTCGGATGCAGAAGTTAAAGAATGGGACATTCAATGTTACTCTCTCTGTTATACCTTGGCCACATTAGCTAGAGACATGTTCTGCGACAGACTTTGCGGCCAAGGCTTCCGACTGCTTCTAAAGACGCTGAATCGTGATATAGTACAGAACGATTTAGAGAATATGAGTGTAGAACGATTTATGAGCTGTGTCTTCGCCAGGAGTAAGCGCGATTACTATTCTGAACGGTATCCATTGTTCTTAAAGAATAGTATGCAGTATTATTCAGAACTCTGGGCGCAGATTAAAGAAACTGTTCTGTCGTTGATGTCTATGAACGTAGAGAAGATGGAGGCCGTCACGCAGGGAATAGCACTTGGTATGTACATGAATGAATCTTTAGAGTTCGAAGAGTTCCTGTAAAAAGAAAGAAGGTGTAGTGGTCAAGTCTTTTTGTAACAGAAAAGTCTATTTTAAATATTTCTAGCTCCCTCGTGAGAAATTTTAACTCTTTTATTCTTTGCCTGTAAAGGATAAACGGCTAAGCCGAGCCCTAAAGGGCTTCCTTGACAGCCAGAATAAAAAAGTTGCGATACTTAACAAGGGAACTAAAAAATATCCTTACACCTTAACATACTGGCGGCGTGCCTGCATTGGAGTGATATATCCATTATACGAATGTGGACGACTATAATTGTATTCTACGTTTATATACCAATTTATGGTATCATACAGTTGTTTTTCTGTTTTGAATGTATAAAAATATATACATTCATTTTTGACTGTATTAAAGAATCGCTCCATGGGTGCGTTGTCGTATGGATAACCAGCTTTACTCATGCTTTGCTTTATGCCATGTTTTCGGCAAAATTTAACAAACTCATTAGAGGTAAACTGACTTCCCTGGTCACTGTGAAGCAGCAGTTCGCCATACTTAATATCATGATTTTCTATAGCTTTTTCCAATGTCCTTATTGCTAAAGAGCTAGTTATGCTGTCATCGCACATAGTTGCCACAGCACTGCGGTCATATAAATCTATAATGGTACAATTATAGCGCACAGTACCATTTGAAAGATAAATGTACGTAAAATCTATACACCATTTTTCATTTGGGCGTGTTGCCTTAAATTCTTGGGCTAATTCATTATTAAATACATTATTTTTCTTTCCATGATGATAATTGGGATTGGTGCGTCTTACCACAGATTTTAATCCCAACAACTTATTCATGTATTTATGAACTGAAGTTTTGCTAAGTATGATGCCATCCTTTGCCAAATAGGCTTTCATCATTCTATGACCTGGGACGCCATGATGATTATGGTAAATTTTTGTAATCTTTTCTTTTATTTGTTCTAAATTGTCTGTTTGTACTGCTTTACGGTGCTTACGGTAATTATAATACGCATTAGGGTATATCTTCATTCTTCTGAGTAGCCATCTCAGACCGAATTCTTCCTTATTGGCATCGATAAATCTGTATAGACTTAATCGATCTCCTTTGCAAAGAATGCCGCTGCTTTTTTTAAGAATGCATTTTCCTTTTTAAGTTCTTCAATTTCCCTTTGAGCTTTGCGATATTTTTCCATAACATCAAGTTCTTTATGGCTTTCTTCATTTTCTTGGCATTCTTTGCGGAATAAACTTACCCATCTGGAAATTGCAGCTTTGCTTATATTGTATTCTTTTGATAATGATACCAATGTACGCCCATCTTCTATATGGGAACGGATTATTGACATCTTTAAATCTTCGGCATATCTTTTGGCCATAGTTGTAATCTCCTCTCTTTTCTAGGACAATATACTTTGTAGACTATCCCGTTACAACTATATTATACCACGTCATATATCAGTTTTCATCTGATAACCTAATGGAATAGGTATGTAGCGGATTTTCATTTGATGTCCATTATTATTGATGCAAACTGGTATACATAGCATTAGGCTGACAAAGTTATGTCCATTTACGTACAACTTACCTGTATGCATAGCATGGTCATGTATGACGTGGTATAATATAGTTGTAACGGGAT
>JAXJTP010000097.1:0-3243 GCA_036309525.1 Acutalibacteraceae bacterium
TCGTATTGTACCGAGCCTGAGCTTATTCAGTACCTGAAAGAACGCCGAATCTATATAAATGAACCTGTTACATGTGAGGAGGAAATATAATGTGCTGTTTATTTGGAATAGTAGACTATCAGAACAATCTGACCCCAAGACAGTTGAATAGAATTACAGCTGTCTTATCAAGAGCTTGTGAAGCAAGAGGCACAGACGCTACGGGAATTGCCTACAACTGGAATGACAATCTGAAAATTTACAAACAGCCTCTTCCAGCTCATAAGATGAAATACCAGATTCCTTTTGGAATCCATACAATCATGGGCCATACCCGAATGACCACACAGGGTGATGAAAAGCAGAACTATAATAATCATCCTTTTTATGGTAGTGCAAGTAACACAGACTTTGCGTTAGCTCATAATGGTGTGTTACATAACGACATTATCCTTAGAGCGACAGAAGAACTACCCGACACAACAATTGAAACTGACAGCTACATTGCAGTACAGCTAATAGAGAAAAAAGAAGCCCTCGATACTGACAGCCTTAAATATATGGCTGAACAGTTAGAGGGTTCTTTTACTATTACGGTGCTGGACCAACAAGACAATCTCTATTTCGTTAAGGGCGATAATCCTATGTGTATTTATCATTTTAAAAGTAAGGGTATCTACATCTATTCTTCAACAGAAGAGATTCTTTTGAAAGCACTTAAGAAAATGCCGTATCGCTTTGGAGATTATGAAAAGATTGATATATCAAGTGGTGAGATTCTCAAAATTGATAAGCACGGAAAAACATCAAAAGCATACTTTGATGACAGCAATCTTATAGACTACAGCTATTATCCAAGAACATTCAGGTTTGCTCGCACGGATGAAGATGATTATCTTGACACATTAAAGTCTGTTGCCACCACCTATGGCATTTCTGAGAATTACATCGACTGTCTGCTAGAGGAAGGCTTTACAACAGATGATATAGAGGAGCTTATATACTGCTATTAAACCTACAATATAGAATATGCTCAAGTAAGGGGAACGGGACAACACTGCAAACACACTTAAAACAAAGGGCGGTAAGCCCTTTGTCATCAGTGTTGGTAGCGTTGGGTCGTAATCCTTACTTGAGCACCCGGATTTTACATATTATGATTTTGTTTAATGAGATTATAGTGGTAATTCTGACCTATATGAAAAAGGTAGTAAAACTTAGCCTAAATGCTCTTGATAAGAAGCTTTTTTATGTGTTACTTTAAACGACCGTCAGAATTACTTTTTTAAAAATCGAAAGGAGGTATGCTCATGAGAAAATATGGTTATTGCCGTATCTCTACATCAAAGCAAAACATCGAACGTCAGGTCAGGAATATTCAAGCTGAATTCCCTGATGCAATTATTGTAAGAGAAGTATATACAGGTTTCTCTTTTCAAGGAAGAAAAGCACTTGAAAAGCTTTTGTCAGTTGTTTCTGCAGGAGATACTATCATCTTTGACTCGGTAAGCAGAATGAGCAGAAATGCAGAAGAAGGTTTTTGCCTTTATGAGGAGTTGTATAAAAAGGATGTTTCTCTAGTCTTTTTGAAAGAGCCACATATAAATACCGATACATATAAAAGAGCTATGTTCAACCAAGTGCAATTAACTGGAGATAAGGTTGATGTAATTCTTGAGGGTGTTAATCGTTATTTGCTACTGATAGCAAAGGAGCAGATTTACTTAGCTTTTTCTCAGGCTGAAAAAGAGCTTACTGATTTAAGGCAAAGAACTCGTGAAGGCATAGAAACTGCACGATTAAATGGTAAACAAATCGGACACAAGACAGGCAGTACTTATGAAACAACCAAAGCCAGAATCGCTAAGGATATAATCCTCAAGCATAATGTTTCTTTTGGAGGCTCATTAACCAATGAAGAAACCATTAAACAGGCAGGTATATCAAAAAAGACTTTTTACAAATACAAACGAGAGATTAAAAACAATCTGGAAAGGAAAGAGTAATTATGAAAATTTTAGTTGTAGAACCACTTACAAAACCACATATCAAAGAAATCGACGGAAGTCTTGAATCAATGCAGAAGATTGTTGGTGGTCTTATTCAAGCTATATACCCTTATGAGGATAAAGATGTAGCTCTAGTATGTAACGAAGAAGCCAAGCTTATCGGATGGCCTTTGAACCGTGCATTGTATGATGACCAAGGACAAATCTACGATATAATAGCAGGAACATTCTTTCTGTGTCAGGCTCCTGCTGATTCCGAAAACTTTGAAAACCTGACAGAAGAGCAGATAAAGAAATATACAGAGCGATACAAGTACCCTGAGATTTATCTGAAATAATAACAGACTGTGCCAGAGTGTCGGTGTCAGAGAAAAATTCTGTTTTATTCCGTATTTGTGGTGATGAATAGAAGAGTATCTTTGACACAGACACATTGATACAAAGTATCTGTTATTTTTTAACTTGGACATAATTCTTAAGTTTTTTGTCTTGTCCGTTTTTATAATAAGAAAAATACAATCACCCTATCTATCCTCCTAGTAATGGGATATAATTCCAATTACTAAGAGAGTTATAAGATGGTCACTAAAAGAACTAAAGATGAAAAGTTAAAATTGATATCTGATTATCAAGCGTGTGGTCTGTCTAAGGTAGTGTGATGTAATGCTAACAGTATATTATTATCAGGATTAGCGGTATCGATTAATGGTAAAAGCTTAATTTTAATAAAATTAAAGAATCCTATCGCTATTATAGATGAATATACCCTCTGCTTAGAACTTTAAACAGTGTTATATTGTAATTATTAACCAAATATAGTAAATAATCATAGATAGAGTATATAAATCTTTGGAGCGAAGAATATGCATTAACACACCTTGGAAGAAAATTTGGACAATACACCAGGAAGGTTACAAGTGTTGATCACTCATTTAGCAATATAGAATGAAATAAAAGTGTTCTTGAAATTATTTTTCTCAGAAGAACTTACTGAAATTGCTAATTTTAAAGAAAAAGTAATAAGTTTGATATAATTCTAAGACTAGAGCGAAAACAAAGTATACAAATTAATGAAGCATAAAAGCATGTTGAGTAATAAAATCAAGCTTACTTAGGGTTTGTCAAGAAAAGTGTGTAAGTTTATTTATGAAAGTTTAGATTTGAATGTTGCACACAGTTGGGGTTAACCCCAACTGTGTGCAACGGCGGTCAGATTAGGTGCTCGTATTTTTCGATACGAGCTCTAATATTTTCA
>JAXJTP010000098.1:0-4066 GCA_036309525.1 Acutalibacteraceae bacterium
GCCCTTTAACTTCTCGTTAATTCCTAAAATGCCGTTGAAAACGGCATTTTAAAAGACGATTATGCGTTAAGGACTCCGTCCTTAAAACCTGTAAGGGGTTTCACATAATGCAACCAATTTGCTTCGCAAATTGGTTGCATGACCCAAAAGCCTTTGAAAAGGCTTTACCCAAACTTCAAGTTTGGGTTTGTGCTAATCCGTAACTCCCCGATAAACCCAAATTTATTTTCTAATGTTTAACCATATAGTCTATAGAAAATTTATTGTATATAGCAATGCAGAAATGCGTTTGTACTGCTTAAAAATGCTTGACTGCTATTGCGTTGTATGCTATAATAGCCAAGGTGCCCCAACCACGGTTTTTGGAGTAAGCCTGAATCAGGATATCACCTTCCTCTAACTGTGATTGACTGGATACAACGGGCATAATATTTTAAAAGAGGTGAAAATAATGCTAAAGACAGAGAAAGACGCAATTATCAAGGAGTATGCTACTCACGAGGGCGATACAGGTTCTCCAGAGGTTCAGATTGCTCTTCTAACAAAGAGAATCAACGACCTAACTGAGCACCTAAAGACTCACAAGAAGGACCATCACTCAAGAAGAGGTCTACTAAAGATGGTAGGTCAGAGAAGAAATCTTCTTAACTACCTAACTAAGGTTGACATCGAGAGATACCGTTCAATCATCGCAAGACTAGGTATCCGTAAATAATTGCTTAATGCAGGGCAGACAGCTTACACTAGGGCAGTCTGCCCTTAAAGTCATTTTTAATAAGCTACAAATAGCCCTGAGGGCGTTTATATACATTTACAGAGGCTCTACTTTGTTAGCAGTAAAACGACCGTTTATTTATTATAAGCAGTGGTTTTATTGCTAAGTAGTACGAGCCTGTAAAAATAATTTTTATAGGAGAAATGAATTATGTTTGAGAATTTCAGAGTTTTTGAAACAGAGTTTGCAGGCAGACCTTTGGTTGTAGAAACAGGTAAGATTGCACAGCTTGCAAATGGCTCTTGCTTAGTTCGCTATGGCGAAACAGTAGTAAACGTTGCAGTAACAGGTGCTGCAAAGCCAAGAGAGGGTATTGATTTCTTCCCTCTTTCAGTTGATTTTGAAGAGAAAATGTATGCTGTTGGTAAAATTCCTGGCTCTTATTTAAAGAGAGAGGGCAGACCTTCTGATAAGGCTGTTCTTGTATCAAGAGTTATCGACAGACCAATCCGTCCTCTGTTCCCTAAGGATATGAGAAACGATGTTTCTGTTGTATGTACAGTTATGAGCGTAGACCCAGACTGCTCACCAGAAATTACAGCTATGGTTGGTACATCTATTGCACTTTCTATTTCAGATATTCCTTGGAATGGCCCTATTTCAGGTGTTTCTGTAGGCTTGGTTGATGGTAAGTTTGTTATCAACCCAACACAGGAGGAAAGAGCTAAGTCAAGAATGGCTGTAACAGTTGCTTCAACAGATAGCAGAATTGCTATGATTGAGGCTGGTGCTGATATGGTATCTGACGAGGATATGTACGAGGGTATTATGGCTGGTCATACTGCTAACCAGCAGATTATCGAGTTCATTAAGGGTATCCAGAGTGAAATCGGTAAAGAGAAATTCAGCTACCCAAGCAACGAGCCAGACCACGAAATGTTCGAGAGTATCTTCAACTTTGTTGAGGAGGACCTAAAGGTTGCTCTTGATACAGATGACAAAACAGTAAGAGACGCAAGGTTAATTCCTATATACGAGGCTGTACACGCAAAGTTTGACGAAATCTACCCAGAGCAAGAGGCTAAGATTGACGAGTGTATGTACAAGTCACAGAAGACAGTTGTTCGTCGTTGGCTACTAGACGAGCAGAAGAGAGTTGACGGCAGAGGTATGGATGATATTCGTCCACTTGCTTCTGAGGTTAGCCTGCTACCAAGAGTACACGGCTCAGGCTTATTCACAAGAGGTCAGACACAGGTTCTTACAATTGCTACACTTGGCCCTGTAAGCGACCAGCAGATTCTTGACGGTATTGATGACGAAGAAACAAAGAGATATATGCACCACTATAACTTCCCTTCATATTCAGTTGGTGAAACAAGACCAAGCAGAGGCCCAGGCAGAAGAGAAATTGGTCATGGTGCTTTGGCTGAAAGAGCTCTTGTTCCTGTTATTCCATCAGTTGAGGAATTCCCATATGCTCTAAGACTTGTATCAGAGGTTGTATCATCTAACGGTTCAACATCACAGGGCTCAATCTGTGGCTCTACACTTGCTCTTATGGACGCTGGTGTACCTATTAAGGCTCCTGTTGCAGGTATTTCCTGTGGTCTTATCACAGAGGGCGACCGTTGGATGACAATGGTAGATATTCAGGGTCTTGAGGACTTCTTTGGCGATATGGACTTTAAGGTTGCAGGTACACACGAGGGTATCACAGCTATTCAGATGGACCTTAAGATTTCAGGCTTAACACCAGAAATGGTTAAGGAGGCTCTTGCTAAAACTCACAAGGCTAGAAATTATATCCTTGATGAGGTTATGCTAAAGGCTATTCCACAGCCAAGAGAGGAGCTTTCTAAGTATGCTCCTAAAATGCTTACAACTCTTGTTCCTGTTGATAAAATCAGCGAGATTATCGGTAAGAGTGGTAAGGTAATTAAGGAAATTCAGGCTGAGTGCGAGGTTAAAATTGACATCAGCGAAGAAGGTAATGTATTTATCAGTGGTATTGATATGGACAACTGTAAGCGTGCATTAACTATCGTTGAAACAATTGCAAGAGACCCAGAGCCAGGCTCAATTTATAAGGGTAAGGTTACAAGACTAATGGACTTTGGTGCTTTTGTTGAGATTGCACCAGGTAAAGAGGGCTTGTGCCACATTTCTCAGCTAGATGTAAAGCGTACAGAGAAGGTTGAGGATGTTGTAACAGTTGGCGATGTTATTATAGTAAAGGTTCTTGAAATTGACGATAAGGGCAGATTAAATCTTTCAAGAAGAGAGGCTCTTATTGAGGTTGAGGGCTTAACACCAGAGAACAACCCACAGCCAGCTCGTCCAAGAAACAACAGACACAACGGCAGAAGAGATAAGTAATAAAATAGATATATAATCAATAAAACGCTACGAGATGAAAATTTCGTAGCGTTTGCTATATTAAGTGGAGAGCTATAATGAGATTAAAAATTATATTACCAAAGGATAAAAAATCTGCAAAAATAATTACAATAATTCTTGCGATTGTTGTTGCTGGCTATGTAGTAGTTACAGCCTTTTTAGGCTTAAGTGCACTTAATCAAAAAAATAATTGGCAAAGGCTGAATGCAGTTGTAGCTGATTACGATACCAGAAATGGTGAAAATGTATGGACAGAATTTGAGTATGAATACAATAACGAGGCTTATACATATCGTCAAAAGGGACATTCCTATTGGATGAAAAGAGGTGCAGAAATAGAAATATACTGTAATCCAGATAATCCAGAGGATATGGTTGTAGCTAAGAATATGTTTGCTCTGTTTCGCACACTGCTTATTATTACAGGAATAAATGCAGGATTTTTTGCTATATATCTGTTGAATTTTTTTGTGGTTAAAGATAAACAGGATAGACTACAAAAACAGCTTAAAAATAATTCAGATAGAAACTACACAGGGCTGTATTTAGAAAGGTAATAGCTGTGTCAGCATTGAGTTGTATATTGCTAATCAGAGGCTATTATAAACAAAAGGAGAGCAGACAAAAACTGCTCTCCTTTTGATATAATCTTGACTCGCCACTACGTGGCGACCAGCTCACGCTGAAGCGTTCGCTACTGCTCGCTAAAAATGTGCCACAGGCACATTTTCTACACGCTCCCAGCCCTCACGGGTTCAAGTCCTCTAGGTTTTATTTATACAAAGAAAAAAGACAATAAGCTAAGCTTACTGTCTTTTTCTGGTGCGGGTGAAGGGACTTGACTCGCCACTGCGTGGCGACCAGCTCACGCTGAAGCGTTCGCTACTGCTCGCTAAAAATGTGCCACAGGCACATTTTCTACACGCTCCCAGCCCTCACGGGTTCAAGTCC
>JAXJTP010000099.1:0-42428 GCA_036309525.1 Acutalibacteraceae bacterium
GCCCTTTAACTTCTCGTGATTATTAAAAATGCCGTGTACACGGCATTTTTAGGAAAAACTATGAGTTAAGGACTCCGTCTAATACAACCAATTTTGAAAAAATTGATTGTGTAAACCTGCAAGGACTCTGTCCTTGACCTGCCAGCCTTTAAAAAGGCTGGACCCAAACTTTACGTTTTTCTCTATCGTAGTTTGTGCGTTAGCCCTACAACCCCGAATTTGTCTTTTAATTTTAAAATCAAAAAATCAGCCCCAAAAGGTCAGATTTTCTATTCTGACCTTTTGGGGCTATATCATTTAAAAATATTTTTATGTTATAGTGATACGTTAAAGTGTATCTACAAATAAAAAGCTTTTCAGCTTATCTTACAGTAGAGCCTACTTCCATATCGTCTACAAATACAACCTTTACAGTATCGCCACTGTCTGCTGCAAGAATCATACCACAGCTTTCTACGCCACAAAGCTTAGCAGGCTTAAGATTTGCAACAAGAATTACATTATGACCAATAAGCTCCTCTGGCTTATAGTACTGTGCAATACCACTTGCAACTGTACGCTCGCCAACACCGTCATCAAGTGTAAGCTTTAAAAGCTTCTTAGCCTTTTTAACAGGCTCACAAGCCTTTATTTTAGCAACTCTAAGCTCTACCTTTGCAAAATCGTCAATAGCAATCTGTGGCTTTTCTTCGATTTCCTTCTTAGGCTTTTCGGACTCCTGAGCCTTTTTAGCTACCTCTGCAATATCTGCAAGAAGCTTTTCTGAATCAAGTCTTGAGAATAGTGGTGTAGCTGTGCCAACACTTGTGCCAGCCTGTAAGCCACCAAAGCTTTCAAGAGTACTGTAATCCTTTACATCACTGTTAATCTGCTCGAAAATCTTTTCAGCAGTTTCAGGCATAAATGGAGAAATAAGAATTGCTATATATCTTATGCTCTCTAAAAGATTATAAAGTACAGTGCCTAATCTTGCTTTATTTGCCTCGTCCTTAGCAAGTACCCAAGGTGCAGTTTCGTCAATGTATTTGTTACTACGTCTTGCAAGTGCAATAACAGCGTCAATAGCGTCGCTCATTCTGTACTCGTTAAGTAGTTTGTCAACATTTTTAACTGTGTTAAGTGCAACAGTCTTAAGCTCGTCATCAACTGGCTCAGTAGCTGTTGGTTGCATAATCTCACCGTTAAAATATTTATTGCTCATAGCAACTGTACGATTTACAAGGTTGCCAAGAGTATTAGCAAGGTCAGAGTTATAACGCTCGAATACAGTTTCGTAGGTTATAGAGCCGTCTGATGTGTAAGGCATTTCGCTT
This sequence comes from Acutalibacteraceae bacterium, assembly GCA_036309525.1. Lineage (GTDB taxonomy): Bacteria > Bacillota > Clostridia > Oscillospirales > Acutalibacteraceae > CAG-964. The sequence goes on from JAXJTP010000099.1 coordinate 1,314, forward strand.
AGAAGATAATATCTTACTGCATCTACACCAATAAGCTTAGCTAAATCATCAGCATAAATAACATTACCTCTTGATTTACTCATCTTGTCCTCGCCAAATAGTAGCCAAGGATGTGCAAATACCTGCTTTGGCAAAGGCTCGCCAAGTGCCATAAGCATAATAGGCCAATAAATAGTATGGAATCTTAGAATATCCTTACCAATAATATGAACATCAGCTGGCCAGTATTTTTTGTAATTGTCTGCACTGCCATCTGGGTTGTAGCCAAGGGCTGTAATATAGTTAGATAGTGCGTCAATCCATACATAAACAACGTGGTCAGGGTCAAAGTCAACAGGAATACCCCATTTAAAAGAGGTTCTTGAAACACATAAATCCTGTAAGCCTGGCTTAATAAAGTTGTTTACCATTTCTTTTTTACGCTGTTCAGGATAAATAAAGTCAGGGTTATCCTCTATATACTGCTCAAGCTGTTTCTGATATTTTGACATTCTGAAAAAGTAAGCCTCTTCCTTAGCCTTTTTAACCTCTCTGCCACAGTCAGGACATTTTCCGTCAACTAGCTGTGATTCTGTCCAGAAGCTCTCGCAAGGTGTACAGTACAAGCCCTCGTAGGAGCTTTTGTAAATATCGCCCTGATCATAAAGCTTTTTGAATATTTTCTTTACTGTTTCTTCGTGATAGTCGTCGGTAGTTCTTATAAAGTGATCATAGGTTGTGTTTAATATATCGCAAATATCCTTAATCTCACCAGCTACCTTATCAACATATTCCTTAGGTGTTACGCCTGCCTTTTTTGCGTACTCTTCTATTTTCTGACCATGCTCGTCAGTACCTGTAAGGAAGAAAACATCGTATCCTAGCATTCGCTTATATCTGGCTAAAGCGTCAGTCATAACGATTTCGTAGCTGTTGCCGATATGTGGCTTGCGTGAAGTATAAGCGATTGCAGTTGTAATGTAATATTTTTCTTTACACATTCTGTTTACCTCCTGTGTTTTAATAATGTGTAGTCCTATTATAGCATTATAGGTTAATTTAAACAAGAGTAATTGTTTATTTTTACCATTAAATCTATTATACTTGCAAAAGGTGGTAATCGTGATATAATAATTTGTATATTTATAGAATATTTGTGGGGGGATTTTTTATGCCAGCTGATTTACACTGTCATTCAATATGCTCAGATGGTGCAACATCTATTGAAAATATTTTCAGACTTGCAAAGCTTAATGGCTTAAAGGCAATTGCTATTACTGACCACGATACATTTCTCGGTATAGAAAAGGCAAAAAGGGCATCAGAAAGCCATAATGTAAGGCTTATATCGGGTGTTGAGATTTCAACCTTTGATTACAGCAGAAACAGAATGGTGCATTTATTATGCTATAACTGCAAAAAGCCAGAGCTATTCAATGAGATTTTTGAAATAACAGCTCAAAACAGATACAACGCTGTAATGGGTGCTTTAGAAAAGATTTCAACACGATATAGCATTGATAAAGAAATGGTTGAGGAGCTTGCCAGTGAAAGCTCAACGGTTTTTAAAAGCCATATTATGCAGGCTTTGATGATTGCCGGATATACCGACAAGATGTATGGTGATTTATTCAAGGAGCTTTTCAGCTGGAAAACAGGCTTTGCAAAAACAGATATTGTATATCCTGATGTATATGAAATAATTGACCTTATACACAAGGCTGGTGGTGTAGCAGTGCTTGCACACCCAAGTGTATATGACACTATACCTGCAATACCTAGTCTTATTGAGGCTGGAATAGACGGTATTGAATGCTGGTATCCAAGAGCAACAGCTGAGGATACAAAAATATTATTGGAATATACAGAAAAGCATAGCTTACTTCGCACAGGTGGTACAGATTTCCACGGCTACAGCTGTGGAAATGTAAACCCGATAGGTACCTGTACTACACCAGACGAGGATTTAGAAAGACTTATTGAATTTAGTAAGTAATTCAGAGCTTGAAATTTGCAGAGGTAAACAATATGAGAAGAAATGATAGAGAAATCACAGACCACCACATAATAGAAGCATTTATCAAAAGAGAACAGATAATCAGAATAGCTTTCTATGATAATGGTGATATTTACATTGTTCCTATGAACTATGGATATATTTACGAAAACGAGAAGTACAGCTTTTACTTTCACGGAGCGATAGCAGGTAGAAAATATGAGCTTGCAAAGCTTTCTCCTAAGGTTGGATTTGAGATAGATGGAAGCTATCAGCTTATTGAAGGAGATATAGCCTGTGATTTTTCTGCTACATTCCAAAGTGTTATTGGTACAGGCGTTTTCAGCTTGATTGAGAATACAGAAGAAAAGATTAAGGGACTAAATATTCTTATGAAGCAAATAACCGATAAAGCTGAATGGGACTATGACGATACAATGCTTAATGCTGTTGCAGTATTCAGACTTGATGTTGATACAATGTCGTGTAAAGCAAAGTAAACAAATTTAGGTTTATATCAAACGGAGGTTAAAAAATGATTTACAAAACAACAGGAGTATGTGCAAGAACTATTGATATAGAAATGGACGGCACAAAGGTTAAAAGTGTTAGCTTTAATGGTGGCTGTAATGGTAATGGTAAGGGAATAGGTGCGTTAGTAAGTGGTATGGAGGCAAGCGAGGTTATAAACCGTTGCAAGGGCATAAAATGTGGTATGAAATCAACCTCTTGCCCTGATCAGCTTGCAAGAGCACTTGAAAAATATCTTAAAGAAAATTGAAATTATATTTAAAATTTATAGGTATTAACAGTAATTGCTTGTGTTCATAGTTTGTTAACATTTTTTGTTTTTCTCAGATGTATAATGATTTGAAATTATTAACATAAAGAGGTATCTATTTATGGCAAAGAATAATATTTTTAAGAAAACAAAGGCTATTATATTAGCTACAGCTCTTATTTTAAGCTGTTTATCTCTTAGTGCCTGTGCTGGCAAGGATAAAGATAATCAGGATAACCCTATAATAGCTACTGAGCAGGCTACTGAAACAGCTACTGAAGAAAGCTCAACCGAAGCTGTTACAGAAGCTTCAACAGAGGCTACAGAGGCAACAGAGGCTACTGAAGCTACTAAGCCTAAAAGCAGTACAGCTACAAATTCTTTTCAGGTTAATGCACCAAGCAACTCAACAACTATAACTAATCAGATAACTACCCCAAGCTCTGATCAGGGTAATACATCAAATAATACAACCAATAATACAACAACCCCTAATCAAGGCAATCCATCAGATTCATCAACAAGCCCTGTTCAACCAACTACACCAGATAATTCAACAGGCTCTGATGATGAAGCAATCACAATTACTGATAAAAACGGTGTAGCTTTAACTCTTACTAATCAGTCCTTTGGTGATGAAAAAACAGGTATACAGGTGTCAGGTATGCTACCTGATGATTCAGAGATGTATGTTATTTTTACAAGCAAGGACTTTATGAGAATGTCTGATAACTTTGAGCTTACTATCAAAAATGAGGTATATAAGCCAACAGCAGACGAGCTTCGCACAAGAAAGGAAGCCTATAATCCAATAGATTTTTACAGTAGCACTGATTGGTCGTTAAGCACTGAGGAGCTAGAGGCAGACGGTGTTCCTTGTATGCAGATTTATTTTGTAAAGGATTCTACTGTATTGGATTTTGAATCTGAATTCACAGTTACAGCTCCTATTGATTTCAGAACCTTTGCAAGCTCCAGAAATTCAGACCAGAATATGTTTGCTCTATATTTTGATAATGATTTATGCGAGTTTTTATCAACAGAGGTACTACCAGCTGATAAAACACCTGCTAACTCTTTCTCGTTTAAGGCATACACACCAGGTAAGTATTGCATTGGTAACGAAGAATTTTTAAATAAGTATTTAGGCTATTATGATCTTTCAATGCAAGTGCTTAGAAACTACCCTAGAAATCACTAAGCTATATTCAGCATTGAATTATACAGGATAATTTATTTTGATAAAAGGCTACACAGATAAGTGTTATGGAGTGCTTGCTGTGTAGCTTTTTAATAAAAAATGTATGGTAACAGTACCTTTTCAGAATGTAATAAATATGAGCATTGTGTGCTGGCTTTGTTAGGGTTTTCTATTTGCTGATATAGAATATGAATATATAGGTGTATTGGTTGTATGTAAAAATAAGTGAAATTTATTTGATAAGAGGGTTATAAAAATGCTAGCAAAAAAATTACAATATGGTGATGAAATCAGAGTTATTGCACCTTCAAGCAGTCTTGAGAGAGTAAGAAAGGATATTTTCGACAAGGCTCTTTCTTATTTGACTGCACAGGGCTTTAAGGTAACATTTTCTGAGAATAGCATAGAAACAAATGAATTTCTTTCTTCAAAAATAGAATCAAGAGTAGCCGACATACACGAAGCCTTTGCAGATGAAAATGTTAAAATGATTATCACCTGTATAGGTGGCTTTAATGTCAATCAGATTTTGCCACATTTGAATTACGATTTAATTAAAGCAAACCCGAAAATAATTTGTGGTTACTCTGATATAACAGCGTTGTTAAATGCAATATATGCAAAAACGGGATTGGTTACATATCACGGACCACATTTTAGCACCTTTGGCTTTGATATAGAGCCTGATTATACAAGAGCTTATTTCTATGACTGCATTATGAGAGATAATGATATTTCTATTAATCCCTCAAAAACAAGCAAAGAATATTTTGTTATACAAGAGGGTACCTGCGAGGGTAATATAGTGGGTGGTAATTTATGCACCTTAAATCTTTTACAGGGTACACCATATATGCCAGATTTAAGTGAAAAAATTCTATTTATTGAAGATGACAACATTATGGGAGATTATTTTGTTTATGAATTCGACCGTAATTTGCAATCGTTGCTTCAGGTGTATGGAGCTGAGTCGATTAAAGGAATTGTATTCGGAAGATTTGATGACTCCTGTAAATTGGATAAGTCTGTAATTACAAAAATCATCAGAGATAAGGTTTCTTCTGATATTCCTGTGGTATTCGGAGTAGATTTTGGACATATATTTCCTATGATTACCTTCCCGATTGGTGGAAAGGTGAAATTAGCTGTTAATGACAAGTGTTTGAATGTTACTTTGTTAAATGAAGAATAATTGTTATTTATAAAGGAGAGAGAAAAATGAGCTTGAGATTAAGACATTATAAGCCTTGTGACGCAGAAAGCATTATTAGCTGGATAAAGGACGAGGAAGCTTTGCGTAAGTGGAGCTCAGATAGATTTGGAGATTTTCCTATAACAAGCAAGGATATTAACGATAAATATTTAGGTAACAATGGCGATTGCGTTGAGGCTGATAATTTTTATCCGTTAACTGCATTTGATGATAGTGGTGTAGTAGGTCATTTGATTTTAAGATATACCGACGCTGAAAAGAAGGTAATCCGTTTTGGCTTTGTAATAGTAGACGACTCAAAGCGTGGTAAGGGCTATGGTAAGAAAATGCTTAAGCTTGCGATTAAATATGCCTTTGATATTTTTGGTGCAGAGAAAATCACACTTGGAGTATTTGACAACAACAAGCCAGCCTATTTCTGCTATAAATCAGCAGGCTTTGTAGAAACTGGAGAAGAGCTGTTCTGTGAATTATTTGGTAAGCAATGGCGAATTATTGAAATGGAAATTAATAAATAAGCGTGCTATATAGCTATAAAAACGAACCCTGTATAATCCTTAGTGTGATTATACAGAGTTCGTTTTTTATATTGAATATATTATTAATTTTAAGAAAGGCGAATTACTCCTCAATCTTTTCTATAACAAGTGCACATTTTCCCATCTGTTTATATCTGTCTTCAAAAACAGACCTGCTGTAGGCTGTGGTTGAATATCTTAGTGGATCGTTCAAATAATAATAATCCTCGTCATAGCCAACAAGCACCATACAATGCTCATTTGCAAGCCATTGGTAGGTGTCACCGTCTTTATATGGGGAATCCTCCTTTGCGTTTTTAACCTTCCATTCGTAGGTTACAGCTGGATTATACATCCACATAGTCGCCCATATAAGTACAGGCTGATTATTGGCTATATATTTACTTGTCAGGGTTTTCATTGATTCGCCTGTTACATCAACAGCTTTGTAATTTTTATCTTCAAAATAATCATTCATAGCATTTTTTATTACAGGAGGAAAGCACCCAAGTGCTAATTCTGAATATGGCGAGCCGATAAAAGCAGAGTATGCGTCAGGAGCAGTCATTTCACCATTATCGTTATAGGTTATATCAGACATAGGCAGATAGTTGTCTATAAATTCATTTGTTGTAATATCAAAGCCGTAATAATTCAAAAGCATAGTAGAGCTTACCGATTCACAGCCAGACGGATAATCATTACCCTGATAAAGCATAGGTACATCTTCTATAGTATGTGACTTTGGTACGGTTACAGTTACAGGCACAGTAGTATATATACCTGTTTCAGCTAAGGCTACAATGCTTGTTGTACCAGTTGCTATGCCTTTAATTTTTCCGTTTTTATCAACTGTTGCAATATCTATATTGTTTGAGGTGTATGTAATTTCAGGCTTATCTGATTTATTTTTAGCTGGTGGGGTATAGGTGTAGGAGGTTTTTACGGTTTTGCCTACCTTTACTTTATATCTTTCCTTTTTAAAGCTTAGCTTTTCGTCAGTAGCAGGTACTACTCTTTGAGTAGCTGGCTCTGTTATTGGCTGTGTTGACAGAGCTGTAGCAGTAACCTCAACAGCACTGACGTCATTATTATTAAATTCGAAGTAGGTAGCAAAAAAGGCTGTGGCACCTACAGCACCTGCCAGACTTAAAGTAACAAGCAATGCTTTAATATAAATATTTTTTAAAGCATTATTTAAAATAGCATTTATTTTAGATAGCTGTGTAGCTGATTTGCTTTCTGTGTTGGTATAGTCTGTTGTATCAGCTGTAGCTTCAGAAGAATTTATTTCTGTTGAATTGTTGAAAACCTTCGAGTCTTCTTCAGTGTGTAGTTCAGAAATTTCTAATTTATTACTCAATTTTTACTCCTTTCTTTTATCGGTATTTTTATAATTATATCATAGATTATATAGCTATTTCAAACGATTGCTGTTAGAGGAATTTTAGAATAAGCAGTGCTACTATAAATAATTATGTTGAAAATGCAAAAATCCCACCTGTAAAAATACAGGTGGGATAATAATGCTAATAAATGCTGTTAAGAGTAAAGCAGGAATTAAGCCTTGTTTACTGAGCCGAATAGCTCCATCTTCTCTTTAACTGTAGCCTTGATAGCCTCAAAGCCAGGAGCAAGAAGCTTTCTTGGGTCAAAGCCCTTACCCTGTAGGTCCTTACCAGCCTCAACGTACTCTCTTGTAGCAGCAGCAAATGCTAGCTGGCACTCTGTGTTTACGTTGATCTTAGATACGCCTAGGTCGATAGCCTTTTTGATCATATCGCTTGGGATACCTGTACCACCGTGTAGTACTAATGGCATTGTACCTGTTAGCTCCTGAATGCTAGCTAGTACCTCAAAGTCTAGACCAGCCCAGTTTTCTGGGTACTTACCGTGAATGTTACCAATACCAGCTGCTAGCATTGTTACACCAAGGTCAGCAATCATCTTACACTCGTTAGGGTCAGCACACTCGCCAGCACCAACAACGCCGTCTTCCTCACCACCGATTGAGCCAACCTCTGCCTCAAGAGATAGACCCTTCTCGTTACAGATGTTGATAAGCTCTGTTGTCTTAGCAACGTTCTCTTCGATAGCGTAGTGAGAACCGTCGAACATAACTGAGCTGAAGCCAGCCTCGATACAAGCCTTTGCACCCTCGTATGAACCGTGGTCTAGGTGTAGAGCAACAGGAACAGTAATGTTTAGCTCCTCTAGCATACCGTTAACCATACCAACTACTGTCTTGTAGCCACACATATACTTACCTGCACCCTCAGATACACCAAGGATAACTGGTGAGTTAAGCTCCTGAGCAGTTAAAAGGATAGCCTTTGTCCACTCTAGGTTGTTAATGTTAAACTGACCAACTGCATAGTGGCCCTCTTTTGCTTTTGTTAGCATTTCTTTTGCATTTACTAATGCCATTTTGAAATCACTCCAATTTTAAAATTCTCTTATCACACAGCTGTATGATAACCTTAGATTATTATACATTATATTTCTGGAAATATAAAGAGGAATTATAAAAAAATTTATATTATAAAATAGAAATTTTTCTTGTTTTAGCAACGCTATTATAGTAAAGTATATATAGAAGCTTAAACTAGGAGGAGTTTTTATGCCATTTATAAATACAACTACTAACATTAATATTACTAAAGAGCAGGAGCAAATTATAAAAGCAAGATATGCCAATGCTATATCTGTAATAGGTAAAAGCGAGGCTTATTTAATGCTTGGCTTTAATAACAGCTGTTCGATGTATTTTGCTGGAGATAATAGTAGCTCACTTGCTTTTGTAGAGGTTAAATTTTTAGGCACAGCAACCTCAGACAAGCTTAACACACTTACAGGAGAAATTTGTAGCATACTTTTTGAGGAGCTGAATATCGCAAAGGATAAGATTTATGTTAAGTACGAAGCAGTAGAAAACTGGGGCTGGAATGGCAGAAATTTTTGATGAATAAAAAATAATGGTTGACAAATTAAGTCTGTTTATGTTATTATATAAAACTGTTGGGTAGTATAATTTTTTAAGAAAAACAGAGAAAAACTGCTGTTAAAAGTCGATAAAAATGTACAAGCTCTAACATAAAAATTGTAAGCTTTGCTTATATTTTCAAGCCTTGCTTATAATTGGAATAATTGCTGTTAAATGCGTTATAATAAATACGCATATAACATATAAAAAAAATTATTGTTTGAGGAAAGGAGGAGAACTATGCCTACATTTAATCAGTTGGTTAGAAAGGGTCGTCAGGTTACAGAGAAGAAAGCTAAGGCTCCTGCTCTACTAAAGGGTTGGAACTCTAAGAAGAGAGTTGCTATCAACCAGAGCTCACCACAGAAGAGAGGCGTATGTACTGCTGTAAAAACTGCTACACCTAAGAAGCCTAACTCAGCTCTTAGAAAGATTGCCAGAGTAAGACTATCAAATGGTATTGAGGTTACTTCATATATCCCAGGTGTTGGCCACAACCTACAGGAGCACAGCGTTGTTCTAATTCGTGGTGGTAGAGTTAAGGATATCCCTGGTGTACGTTACCACATCATCAGAGGTACACTAGACGCACAGGGCGTTGCTAAGAGAATGCAAGCTCGTTCTAAGTACGGTGCTAAGCGTCCAAAGGCTGGTAAGTAATCTAAAATTAAAACCCATAGGATAACTAAATTTTAAAGACAACTAAGATAGTTACAGTACAATACAGATGTGCTTTTATATATAGATAAGCCTCAGTATTGACAAAACGGGAGTTGTCACTTTCGAGTACCTATGATATCTCAAAAATTGTGAAGGAGGGAAGTAAAATGCCAAGAAGAGGTTCAATTGCAAAGCGTGACGTTTTGCCAGATCCACTATACAATTCAAAGCTAGTTACACGCCTTATCAACAACGTAATGTATGATGGTAAGAAGGGTGTAGCACAGAAAATTGTTTATGGTGCATTCGACATCATTAAGGAAAAAACAGGTAACGATCCTATCGAGACATTTGAGCAGGCTATGGAAAACATTATGCCTGTACTAGAGGTAAAGGCTCGCCGTGTAGGTGGTGCTACTTACCAGGTACCAATGGAGGTTCGTCCTGAGAGAAGACAGACACTAGGTCTTCGTTGGTTATCAAACTATGCAAGACTTCGTTCAGAGAGAACAATGAAGGAAAGACTTGCTGGTGAGATTCTAGACGCTATCAACGGTGTTGGTGGTGCAGCTAAGAAGCGTGACGAAACACACAGAATGGCAGAAGCAAACAAGGCTTTCGCTCATTACAGATGGTAATAATTTAAGGAGGCTATTATGGCTAGACAGGTATCTCTTGAACAAACAAGAAACATCGGTATCATGGCTCATATTGATGCCGGTAAAACTACTACAACAGAGCGTATCTTGTTCTACACAGGTATCAACCACAAGCTAGGCGAAACTCACGAGGGTGGCGCTACTATGGACTGGATGGTACAGGAGCAAGAAAGAGGTATTACAATTACATCTGCTGCTACTACATGCTTCTGGAAAGACAGAGATAAGAAAGATGTTAGAATTAACATCATCGATACACCTGGTCACGTTGACTTTACAGTAGAGGTTGAGCGTTCTCTAAGAGTTCTTGACGGTTCTGTAACAGTACTATGTGCTAAGGGTGGTGTAGAGCCTCAGTCTGAAACAGTTTGGAGACAGGCTGACAACTATAAAGTACCTAGAATGGTTTATGTAAATAAGATGGACATTATGGGTGCTGACTTCTACAGAGTTGTTCAGATGATGAAGGACAGACTAAAGTGTAATGCCGTTCCAATTCAGCTTCCAATCGGTGCTGAGGACGAATTTAAGGGTATTATCGACCTTGTAGAAATGAAGGCTCATGTTTATTATGATGACCTAGGTAAAGACGTTCGTGAGGAAGAAATCCCTGAGGATATGAAAGAGCTTGCACAGAAGTACCACGACGAGCTAATCGAGTGTGTTGCTGAGTGCAACGATGAGCTAATGGAGAAGTATTTTGGTGGCGAGGAGCTTACAATCGAAGAGATCAGAGCTCAGATCCGTCAGTCTACAATCGACAACGAGATGGTTCCTGTAACCTGTGGTACATCATACCGTAACAAGGGTGTACAGCTACTTCTTGATGCAGTTGTTGACTATATGCCAGCTCCAACAGATATTCCTGCTATCAAGGGTGTAAACCCAGATACAGAAGAGGAAACTTGCAGAATTGCATCAGATAGCGAGCCATTCTCTGCTCTTGCATTTAAAATTGCAACAGACCCATTTGTTGGTAAGCTATGCTTCTTCAGAGTTTACTCTGGTAGCGTAAACGCAGGTACAAATGTTTATAATGCTACAAAGGATAAGAGTGAGCGTATCGGTAGAATTCTACAGATGCACGCTAACGACAGAAAGGATATCGACACTTGTTATTCAGGTGATATCGCTGCTGCTGTTGGTCTAAAGTATACAACTACAGGTGATACTCTATGTGACGAGAAGAACCCTGTAATTCTAGAGTCTATGGAATTCCCAGAGCCAGTTATCCATGTTGCTATCGAGCCAAAGACAAAGGCAGGCCAGGAGAAGATGGGTATTGCTCTTGCAAAGCTTGCAGAAGAGGACCCAACATTCAAGGCTTATACAGACGAAGAAACAGGCCAGACAATTATCGCTGGTATGGGTGAGCTTCACCTAGAAATCATCGTTGACCGTCTACTAAGAGAATTCAAAGTAGAGGCTAACATCGGTGCTCCTCAGGTTGCTTACAAAGAGACTATCCGTGCTGAGGCTAATGTTGACCAGAAGTACGCTAGACAGTCAGGTGGTAAGGGTCAGTACGGTCATGTTAAGATTAAGGTTGAGCCAAACCCAGGCAAGGGCTACGAGTTTATCAACAACATCGTTGGTGGTGCTATTCCTAAGGAGTACATTCCAGCTGTTGACGCAGGTATCCAGGGTGCAATGCTAAGTGGTGTACTTGCTGGCTACAACGTAGTTGACTGTAAGGTTACTCTATACGATGGTTCTTACCATGAGGTTGACTCATCTGAAATGGCATTTAAGATTGCTGGTTCAATGGCATTCAAAGAGGCTATGAAGAAGGCTGACCCAGTACTAATGGAGCCTATCATGAAGGTTACAGTTATCGTTCCAGAGGAATACATGGGTGATGTTATCGGCGACCTTAACTCTCGTCGTGGTATGATTCAGGGTATGGAAGCTGAGAACGGTGCTCAGAGAATTAACTCTAATGTACCTCTATCAGAGATGTTTGGTTACGCAACAGATATGCGTTCAAATACTCAGGGTCGTGGTCAGTACGTAATGGAGCCAAGCCACTATGCAGAGGTTCCAAAGTCAGTTGCTGAAGACATTATGTCAAAGCGTAATAAGAAGGAAGGCTAATTTTTATTAAGCAATTTTAATGAAAATTAACAAAAAATTCTTAAAAAATTAATTATAAATTTACTTAACCCCTTGCATTTTACCGATAATATTGGTAAAATAGGGGTTAAGGGAATATAAATATTAACCTAAAATTTTAATTTAAGGGAGGCAATTCCAATGGCTAAGGAAAAATTCGAAAGAAATAAACCACATGTTAACATTGGTACAATTGGTCACGTTGACCACGGTAAAACAACACTAACAGCTGCTATCACAAAGGTTCTAAACCTAGGTGGTGCTGCAGATTTCGTTGACTACGCTAACATCGATAAGGCTCCAGAGGAGAGAGAGCGTGGTATCACAATTAACACATCACACGTTGAGTACGAGACAGACAACCGTCACTACGCTCACGTTGACTGCCCAGGACATGCTGACTACGTTAAGAACATGATCACTGGTGCTGCTCAGATGGACGGTGCTATCCTAGTTGTATCATCAGCTGATGGTCCAATGCCACAGACAAGAGAGCACATCCTACTATCACGTCAGGTTGGCGTTCCATACATCGTTGTATTCATGAACAAGACAGACCAGGTTGACGACGAAGAGCTACTAGAGCTAGTTGAGATGGAAATCCGTGAGCTACTAAGCGAGTATGATTTCCCAGGCGACGATACACCAATCGTTAAGGGTTCAGCTTTCCTAGCACTAGATTCAGATTCAAAGGATCCAAGTGCTCCAGAGTATGCTTGTATCCACGAGCTAATGGCTGCTGTTGATGATTTCATCCCAACTCCAGACCGTAAGGCAGACCTACCATTCCTAATGCCTGTTGAGGACGTATTCACAATCACAGGTCGTGGTACAGTTGCTACAGGTAGAGTTGAGAGAGGTCAGCTAAGAACTAACGAGGAAGTTGAGATCGTTGGTCTAACAGAGGACAGAAGAAAGGTTGTTGTTACTGGTATCGAGATGTTTAGAAAGATTCTAGACTATGCTGAGGCTGGTGATAACGTAGGTGTACTACTACGTGGCGTTCAGAGAACTGACATCGAGAGAGGTCAGGTACTAGCTGTTCCTGGTTCAATCAACCCACACACAAAGTTCCATGGTCAGGTTTATATCCTAACTAAGGACGAGGGTGGTCGTCATACTCCATTCTTCAACAACTACCGTCCACAGTTCTACTTCAGAACAACAGACGTAACAGGTGTTATTTCTCTACCAGAGGGTACAGAGATGTGTATGCCTGGTGATAACGTTGATATGGACGTTGAGCTAATCACTCCAATCGCTATCGAAGAGGGTCTAAGATTCGCTATCCGTGAGGGTGGTAGAACAGTAGGTTCAGGCGTAGTTACAGCTGTAAACGAATAATCTACAAATCTATTAGATTTTCATAAATTATTTAGGGCTACTTGAGAAATCAAGTAGCCCTTTTTGTGTGATTTAAAGCAATTGTGTTAGTAAGAGCTTGAATTTACATATTTTTATGAGATAATTTGGAAATATATTGACTGAAATATTAATATATGATAAAATAGCTGTAAATTATTGACAAAATATATTGAAATTAGACATATAATTGGGGTAAAATAATGGAAATTTCAGAATTTATAGAACCAGCTACTAAGGTTGTCGAAAAAATAGTTGAGTGTGTACAAAACAAAAAAGAAGAAACGTGTAGAACAGATAAGCTATGGGAAACCAGAGATAATACCTTAAGAATTCATTCTAAATTAGAATACCAATTAGAGAATTTGCTATCTCCTGGTTCTATTGTTAGCACTATTATTCTATCAGGAGTTGGTGGATATGGAAAAACAACTGCTATGCATATTCGCTTCAATAAAGAGGAAAATAACAGAATAATTTATGACAGAAGAAATCATAGTGATTGGATTAGAATAAAAAATAACGATTTATTTCCAAGTGAAAAGAAATATCTTGTAATAGATAATTTCAGAGAGCTGGAAGAAAATGATTTTAAGCTTGTTACTGAATTAGCTAACAGACATAATATTAAAAAGCTAGTGCTACTATGCAGAAAGTCAAATATTGAAATTCAAAATAAATATATCCAGCATATAGATTTAAATGAGTATGGATTTGACTATACTGGTGAAAATATTGATAAAAAATATTAAAAGTTCTACCAAACTGTTTAAAAGTACCTTTGTATTACAATCTGCTAGCTGACTTTGATTACGATTCAAATGAATTGATTTCGTTGCTAAAATCCTATAAAAAGAAGAACCAATATGACCCTCACAAGCTAATAACAGAGCTATTAGATATAGTTTTTAAGAAGCTGACAGATGATGAGAGAGAGCTATTAACTTTATTTGCTATGCTTGTTAGTGATGCAAGATATGATGAAGAGCTTCTTAAAGAGTTACTACGAGAAATTAATTTAACAAGTCGAACAAGCATACAAGAAAATATATACCCAAAGCTAGAAGCTGTTTTAGAAAAATACCCAGTTTTTACTAACAACAAAGAGATTAAAAGTAAATATTTTCATAGTGTTTTTTCAGATTACTTTATTGAAAAATTCAGAACAGCTTCAAATAGAAAGACTTTTTGGCAGGGGAAGTATTTTCTAACTGTAATTGAAAATATTGATTCGAGTCTAGAAGCTGAAGTTTCAAAGCAATTCCAAGAAAAAGTTAAATATATTGTATATGCACGTAATATAATTGACTTTTGCTTAGAATATTTTGATGAAATTATCGGAAACGAAGACGATATAGATATTCGTTCAGCAAAAAATTTTCTAAACTTTTTCAACAGCTATTCATATATGTTTATAAAGACGTTTAATGACTATGATGAAATAGAGCTATTGCAAAAGCTACAGGGTATGGTTATTGCTTCAATAACAAAAGATAAAATAAAAGAAAAATGGGTGCAGAAATTTCCAAATGATAAATTTTACTATGCACAATCACAATTCTATATAATTAGCTCCAGAGTTGAATTATGCTTAGCTGTATATGGAGAGCAGTTTTCTCTTTCAAATTATAAAAATGCAGTAGAGCTTTGTGATAAAAGTAGAAGAGCTCTTGTTCATATAAATAATGAAGTAGAAAAAAACATCCGTGAAAGTATGTATTCATATACTAAAGCGATGATACTGTATAAAGGAGCATTGTTTTTTGATTCACCTAATGTTTCTGAATATTTCAAAGTAAATATGAATATACGGAGCAAAAAAGAGCTTTTAAAGGAAGCAATGAAATATATTAAGATAGCAGAAAAGAATGATAAAAATGACATCCAAATGGAGTTTAATATTACAGACGCAGATTATGATTTTAGATACAATATAGACAGCTATAATAATCTTAGTGATGAAATTAGAATTGACGATAAAATCGGTTCTTTTTTGGGAACACTTGAATTAAAATGTATTATTAAAAGTCAAATAGTAGCACTAGAGAATCGTGAAAATGAAGAACTACGCTTGTTATTAAAATTCACAAGCAATGGTTTTCACAGCGAAGCCGGAGAAGCTTGCAGAGATGATAAGATGCGATTCAGAGAGGTTCTTTTAATGCAACTGTTATTTACAGACGATGAAAATGATAAAAATAGAATATTGGATTTGTTAAATAGTGATTATGTAAAGGTGAAAGACTTTGAAGATAAAAGATTTATATTTTTAAGAGCCTTAGCGTTTAAATATATTGGTATTAATGACGTTGAAGGAAATAATAGCTATAGCCTGTCAGAACAGGAATATCTTTCACGTAACAACTTAAACAAAAGAGATTTATGGAATACACTATTTAAATACATAATATCCTAGCTTTTTAACTTTCAATAATAGTATATTTTCAAAAGCTATAAACAAAAACAACCTGCAACTTTTAATAATGTTGCAGGTTGTTTTTCTTGTTTTTTGGAGTATATACAAATAGCTTAAAAAGCATCTTACTCCTGCTCATCAAGCGTTAATTCGTAAGCAGGGAATAGCTCTGTCATAAACACCTTTACCTCAGGTAAATTGATATTTTCTATTGCTTTTAAGGTGGTTTGCTGTGCCTTGGCAAATTCACGGTTGCCCATAATAAGCTCCTCTGTACATTTAATAAGTGCAGAAATTTTATCAGCAGCCTTTATATACTCCCATAGCTTAGCCTCGTTGCTGTCTGCACATAGTATAGAGCTATATTCCTCTGCCATATCCTCGGGTAGCATTTTAAGAAGTCTTAGCTGAGCCTGCTCTTCTATGTCTTTATAGGCATTTTTTATTGTTTCGTTGTTGTATTTTACAGGTGTAGGCAGGTCTCCTGTTATAATTTCGCTTGCATCGTGAAATATAGCAAGCACGGCTAATCGTTCTGGTGAAATATCACCACCAAAGCGTTTTTGATTTATTACACCTAGTGCGTGTGCTATTATAGCTACCTCAAGTGAATGCTCGCTTAAATTTTCTCTGCGTGTGTTATTCATTAATCCCCAACGATTAATATATTTTATTCTGGACATCATAGCATAAAAGCTGTACATAATTATTACCTCGTTAAAATTATTTTTTATAATTATAAACTTAATATTGATAAAATTCAACATACATAAAACTATGTATATAGCAAATTGTAAATTTATTTTGACTATGCAAAATATTAGTGCATTTTATTTTGCTATATGATAGAATAACAATAAGTATGTATTTTTATAAAAATAATAAAATGTGGGGTGCAAAATGATTTCTAAGAATATACGTTGTGGCAGAATACAGCACAATGACAAAAAGCAATATTGTGGTCTTAAAGCCTTTTTACTTGGATTGCTTGTTGCGTGTGCTATATATTTACCGTTTGTTATTTATGATAACGGATTGTTTCTATATTATGGTGATTTTAATGTACAGCAGATTCCATTCTATCAGCTTATGCACGACACGATAAAGGGAGGCAATATAGGCTGGAGTCACCATACTGACCTTGGTGCTAATATAATAGGTTCATATGCGTTTTATCTTATAGGTAGCCCGTTTTTCTGGCTTACAATGCCGTTTCCTAGCGAGGCTGTGCCGTATCTTATGGCACCGTTGCTTATTATTAAAACAGCCTGTATGTCGTTTACGGCTTATGTATATCTGAAAAGATATGTATACAATAAGAATTATGCAATTCTTGGTGGCTTGCTTTATGCCTTTTCGGGCTTTACATGCTTTAATATATTCTTTAATCATTTTCACGAGGCAATGATAATTTTCCCACTTTTGCTGTGGGCAATAGATGAGCTTTTCGAAAATAACAGGCTTGGTGTGGTTGCAATTACAGTATTTGCAAGCTGTATGATGAACTACTACTTTTTTGTGGGTCAGGTTTTCTTTATAATTATCTATTGGTTTGTAAGGGTGTTTACATATAGCTACGAATTAAAAATCAAGAACTTTTTGCTTTTGATTTTCGAGGCTGTGCTTGGCTTGCTTGCCACTGCTGTTATACTGTTACCGTCTGTGCTATGTGTTATGGGTAATAGCAGAGTTAGTCAGGTTTTAGGTGGCTGGGATGCACTTGTGTATTACGACGCACAAAGATATATAAATATTCTCACAGCCTTTTTATTCCCGTCAGAATTACCTGCATATCCAACCTTTACACCAGATTCTAATACAAGATGGGGTTCACTTGCAGGCTGGTTGCCTTTATTTAGCCTTACAGGTGTAATGGCATTTATGACAAGAAAAAACAAGCACTGGTTAAAAAAGCTTATTCCACTCCTTGCAGTGTTTGCGTTTATTCCTATACTGAATGGTATATTCCAGTTTTTTAATACACAGTACTATGCACGCTGGATGTATATGCTGGTGCTTGTAATGTGCTTGGCAACTGTAATGGCACTGGAGGATACAAAAATAGAGTGGGGCTGTGCATTAGGTGCAACAGCTGGCTTAACATTATTTTTAGGCTTATCTATTGGATTTATGTCAACCTCATGTACTAATGAAGATGGTACACAGGGCTTTGAGTATGGTCTGATGGAAAACGAAATGGTATTCTGGATTCATACAGCTATTGCAGTAGGATGTCTTTTAATTCTTGCTGTGCTTATAAAGCTACTTATAAACAAGAAAAAGCTTTTGCCTGTGGTTAGTATTATATTGGTTTGTGTTATATCTGCCGGATATACAATCTATATTGTTGGTAAGGGTAAAACCTATGGCTATGACTCTAAAAACTATATGAACGCACTTGTAATAAACCATAAGGACGATATTGATTTACCTGACTCTGAGAATGTGCGTACAGATTTTTATGAGATGATGGATAACTCGGCAATGTTTTGGCAAATACCTACAATTCAGGCATTCCATAGTGTTGTACCAGGATCGGTAATGGAATTTTATAATGATGTAGGTGTTCAGCGTGATGTAGGCTCAAGACCTAAAGTGAATGAATACGCTGTGCGTTCATTGCTTTCTACAAAATGGCTTGTTGATTATTGTGGCGATTCGAATAGCTTTTCTGACGAAAATGGAGCTACAGCTATGCCAGGCTGGAATTACTACGATAAGCAAAGCGAATTTGATATATGGGAGAATGAATATTATATTCCTATGGGCTTCTGCTATGATGAATATATGTTGCAGGAAAGCTACGAGGAATGTGACGAAATGAACAGAACAAAGCTTATGCTAAAGGCTATGGTGCTTACAAAGGAGCAGGCAGATAAGTACAGCTTTGTATCAGATAAATTAAAGTCTGTCGAAAATTACAGATATATGATGACTGACTATTTTACCGATTGTAAAAATCGCAGGGCAGAGGCATGCTCAGTATTTGAATATACAGAAAATGGCTTTAGAGCTGAAATTGACCGTACAGGTAAATCAGAAAATACACTACTGTTCTTTAGCGTACCTTATGAGGATGGCTGGACAGCAATGGTAAACGGAAAGCCTGTTGATATTGAAAAGGTAAATGTAGGCTTTATGGCTGTTGAGGTGCCAGCAGATAGGGTAAGCGAAATAACATTCCAGTACAAAACACCAGGCTTAAAAACAGGCTTTATAGTTACAATAGTATCCTTTGCTGTTTTTGCAGTATATATGCTTATAATTAAGCGTATCGGCTATAAGCCATTAAAGCAGAGCAGAAAATACAGAATAGTGAAAAACGAGCTTACATTTACAGAAAAAGCAAAGCTAAAGGAAGCACAGCGTAGGCTTGTAGAGGAAAAATAACGGAGGTTATATCAGTATATGGCGTTTGGTGAGAAAATTCTTGAATATAAAGATGATATATTAAAAACACTTTCAAGGCTGATTGCAGTAGAGTCAGTGTCGGCATATGGTAGCGAAAAGCCACAGCAGGCACTTGAGCTTATGCTTACTACTGCTGAGGAAATGGGACTTGAAGCTGAGAGCTTTGACAATCTTGCAGGGCATATTCAGTATGGTACAGGAGAAAAGCTTTGTGGTGTGCTTACACACCTTGACGTTGTACCAGCTGGCTTTGGCTGGAGCGTAGAGCCGTTTGAGCTTACACGCAAAAATGGTAGACTTTATGGCAGAGGTATAGCAGACGATAAGGGCTCGGCTGTGGTTGCTCTTTATTGCCTTAAGGCTTTAAAGGATAATGGCGTTAAAGCGAATAGTACAGTAAGATTAATACTAGGCACTAACGAAGAAACAGGAATGACAGATGTTGAGCATTACTTTTCAAAAATGCCTGTACCAGATGTAAGCTTTACACCAGATTCAGACTATGGTATTTGCAACTGTGAAAAGGGAATTTTACAATTTTCACTTACAGGTAAAAATAACAGCAGTGTTATAGCAGAGGCAAAGTCTGGCTGTGCAGTAAATGCAGTGCCAGACAGAGCTGAATTTACTCTTGAAAAATCTGCAAACAGCGATTTTGCAGAGGATTATCTGAGTTTTGTAAATAACAGGCTTATCTCAACAGGCACAGCGTCACACGCAATGGAGCCACACAAGGGCTTTAACAGTGTTACATACGCTATCAAAAAGCTTAAAGAGGTATATGATGATAATTTGGGAGCTGTACCTGAATTTATCAATAGCTATATCGGTACAGCTACAAATGGTGAATTGCTTGGTATAGCCTGTGCTGATAAGGAGTCGGGTGCTCTTACAATAAATGTAGGTGTGCTTGATATAAACGAGGCTACTGCAACTGTAAAAATTGATATTCGTTACCCTGTTACAGCTGATTATAATGAAATTGTTGATAAAATAAAAAAATCAGCCAAGGAATATAGCCTTGAATTTAAAGAGGATAGCCATTTAAAGCCTCTGAATGTACCAGAGAATAGTGGCGTTATCCCAACGCTGAAAAAGGCATATAAGGAGATAACAGGAGCAGAGCCAGAGCTTTATTCAACAGGTGGTGGCACATATGCACGCTCACTAGGGAATAAGGGCGTTGCATTTGGACCTGTTTTTCCAGATGATTATTCTAATATGCACAAGGCTGACGAATCGCTTGATGAAGAAAAGTTTTTCTTACACGCACAGATTTGTTTAGAAGCCATATACAGAATGTTTACAGAATAATTTTATAAGGAAATATTTTTTGAGGTGATTTAAATGAGTATTGAAGCTAAATTGAAAAAGCAAGCTAGAGAAATTCTGGCAAAGGATAACTGGGCAAAATCTATAACAGGCTTTCTATGCGTGCTGTCGGTATGCTGTATAGCATTGCTTATTGTGGATTTTTCTACATATTTTATGTCAGATGATATATTAAATAAGCCAGTACACATTGCTATTATGGTGGCTATCGCTTTGGTTGGTGTAGTAGGCTTTATATTGCTTTCACCTGTATATACAGGCTATGTTAAGTTTATTGCAGAAAGCAAAGACCAGAAAACAGGTGATATACAAAGCATTTTCTACTATTTTGCAAAAGGAAGATATTCCAAAACAGTACTGCTTAATCTTGGACTGTTTTTCAGATATGCAATGCTGTTTATACTATGTGCATTACCACTTGTAGCATTGCTTGTACTTACAGAGGTTAAGCCAGATTATGAAACAGGCTTCAAAATAGGTGCTGTATGGGCTGGCTTAATAGGTGGAGTTATTTTTATAGTAATTTCAAGATTTTATGTTATGGTGCAGTATTTGTATGTATCAGCCTTTGACTATAAAAAGGAAGGAGAGCTTATTAAGGCAAGCCGTTATATGGTTAAGAAAAACTTCGGTAAAATTATAAATCTTTATCTTTCATTTGCCTTGTATTGGCTTTTAAGCTTTTTTGCTATTCCTATTGTATTTGTTTATCCATACTTTAAGCATACAGCTGTTTTAAGCTATTCATATATTTACGAGATTGAAAAAAGTAATTTAATTCAAAAGCCACAGCAGGCTATGCAGAATATTGATATGCAATTTAATAGCTTTAATAATCCACAGCAGGCTGATAGCATACCAAGCTATGCAGATGAAGACTCAGACGAAAAAACAGAGCCTTTACAGAGCGAAAGTGTTACAAATACTCAAATAAATAGCTATAATAACAGTGAAAACATATCTGATTTTGATAATAATCAACAAACAAATCAAAATAGCTTTATTCCTGATGAAAATAGTGATATAATAATGTAATACAATGTACAATAGGCTTGTTATGCAGTGCGTGTAGAATAAAGTATAAAGGTGGGCAGAGTGTGTTAGTTTCATTGTGCGTTATAGCTTTTAACGAAGAGGATTTTCTTGGAGGACTTTTTGAAGATATAAAGGCTCAAACCTATAATCATAAGGGGATTGAGCTGGTGCTTGTTAATAATGGCTCAAACGATAAAACAAAGGAAATTATGGAACGCTTTGCTACAGATAACGACTTTTACAGCGTAAAGGTAGTAAATCGTGAAAAAGGAAATCAGGCTGCTGGCTGGAATACAGCCTTGCTTAATGTAAGTGGAGATATAATCATCAAGGTAGACGCTCACGCAAAAATTCCGGATAACTTTGTTGAGGCAAGTGTAAACGGAATAAACAGTGGTGAGTCTGTTTGTGGTGGTGGCAGACCTAACCTGCCTGTTAAGGACAAGCCTTGGGACAATACACTGCTTGTTGCTGAGGAGTGTATGTTTGGTGGTGGCTTTGCAAGGTATCGCAATGTACAGCAAAGCAAGCAGTATATAAATAGCATTTACCATGGTGCATATAGGGCAGAGGTATTTGCAAGGGTTGGTGGCTTTAACGAGGCTCTTGGAAGAACAGAGGATAATGAGTTTCACCACAGACTTACACAGGCTGGCTATAAAATATGCTGTATGCCAGACATAATTTCATACCAGTATATAAGAGCAAGTCTGCCTGGTATGCTGAAGCAAAAGTATAGTAATGGCTTTTGGATAGGCTTAACATTAAAGAAATATCCAAAGTGCCTTTCACTGTTTCATTTAGTACCTATGGTGTTTGTGCTTGCGTTGTTAGTATGTATTTTATTTGCATTAGCAGGCTTTAATTTGTTTTTGTTTATGCTAACGGCTATGTATTTGCTGTTTGATGCTTATATAACTATAAACGCCCTTAAAAGTGAAAAGCGATGTGCACATTTTGCGGTGTTGCCGTTTATATTTCCGGCTTTGCACATAGTTTA
Source organism: Acutalibacteraceae bacterium (assembly GCA_036309525.1). Classification (GTDB taxonomy): domain Bacteria; phylum Bacillota; class Clostridia; order Oscillospirales; family Acutalibacteraceae; genus CAG-964. The sequence goes on from JAXJTP010000099.1 coordinate 23,972, forward strand.
TGGTGTAGGTACAATAGTGGGAATAATACATTTACCTATTCGGAAAGATAATCTTAACAGGGCAAAGAAAAGAATCAGAGAAGTAAAAAAATATTATTTGGAGAGGGTAGATAAATAGCTTTATCTACTACATAATTAGCTATATATGAGGGGAGTAGCAATTAATGGAACCAATTAAATTTACGAGTGAACAGCTCAGAGAGCTTCAGCTAAAGGAGCTGGATACGCTTGTATATTTTAAAGAATTCTGTGACAAGCATAATTTGCTGTTCTATTTTTGTGGTGGCTGTTGTATAGGCTCATTAAGACATAAGGGCTTTATACCTTGGGATGATGATGTTGATATTTTTATGCCACGAGAGGACTACGAAAAACTGCCACAGCTTTGGAAGAAATATTCTGATAATGACAGATTTCTCTGCTTGAGAACTAATGATGATATATTTACAGGCAATATTTTTACAACTATTGTAGATACACAGTCTACCTGCGTAAAGGCAAATCAGGCTCATCTTGATATTCCACACGGATTAGTTATGGATGTTATGCCTCTTGACGGCTGTCCTGACGGCTTTAAGAGAAAAATCCAGAAAATGTGGGCAATGATTTATTCGCTGTTTCTTGCTCAGATAGTACCTGAAAATCATGGTGGAATACTTGCATTAGGTAGTAAAATTTTGCTTGGTGTATTCAGGGGTAAAAAAATAAGAGATAAAATATGGCGAATGGCTCAAAAGCAGATGAGTAAATATCCTATAAGCGAATGTAGCAAAATTACAGAGCTTTGTGCTGGTCCACACTATATGCAGTGTGAGTACCCTAAAGAGGCATTTGAGTCAGCAATCTATAAAGAGTTTGAGGGTATGCAAATGCCTATTCCTGTAGGCTATGATATTTATCTGAAAACGGCCTTTGGTGATTATATGGCTATGCCACCAAAGGAAAAGCAAAAGCCACATCACGATGTTGTTTATTGTAATTTAAATCAAAGCTGTTACGATTTTAAGAATCCTTATATAAAGAAGAAATAATAACGGAGGGTTAACATAAATATGATTTACGGAGCAATTCTGGCTGGAGGAAGTGGAACAAGAATGCACGTTTCTTCAATGCCTAAGCAGTTTTTACCACTAAGAGGTAAGCCTATTATTATTCATACACTTGAAAAAATGCTTGCGTGCAGTAAATTTGACGCAGTTTATCTTGGTGTTCATCCAAGCTGGATGTCATATATGTATGACCTGCTAGATAAATATGATCTTGATGACTCTGATAAAATAAGACTTGCACCAGGTGGAGAGTCAAGAAACGAAACTATATTTAAGGTTATAGATGAAATTAAAAGAGACTTCGGCGAAAATGATGACGATATTATTGTTACACACGACGCTGTACGTCCTTTTGTAACAATGAGAATACTTGAAGAGAACATAGAGGCAGCAATAGAATTTGGTGCCTGTGATACAGTTGTGCCTGCAACAGATACAATAGTATGCTCTGAAAATGGCGAAGAAATTTCTGAGATTCCTAACAGAGAGATTATGTATCAGGGACAAACCCCACAGTCATTCAGAGTAAAAATGCTTAAGGAGCTTTATGCACAGCTTACAGATGCAGAAAAAGAAATTCTTACAGACGCTTGTAAAATCTGCGTTATGAAAAATGTTCCTGTAAAGCTTATAAGAGGTGAGGTTCTTAATATGAAGCTCACAACAGTTCACGATTACGAAATTGCCGAGGTTATAGCCGGAGGTATTGCACTTGATTAATTATGTGTATCAGCTTACTAATCCACAGTTTATTTCTGTAAAGCTGTGCGATGTTAATACAGAGGGTAAGGTGCTGGTAAGACCTAAATATATGTCAATATGTCATGCAGACCAAAGATATTATCGTGGTCAGAGAGATATGAAGGTTCTTATGAAAAAGCTACCAATGGCACTTATTCACGAGTGCTGTGGTGAGGTTATGATGGATAAAACAGGCACCTTCAAGGTAGGACAGCAGGTTGTAATGATACCTAATACTCCTACAAGAAAGTTGAATTATATATACGAAAACTATGACGAAAAATCAAAGTTTCTTTCAAGCTCCAGTGATGGCTTTATGCGTGAGTTTGTAGACCTTAGTCCTGACAGAATTGTACCATTTGATGGTATTCCACCACACATAGCCTGTATTACAGAGTTTTATAGCGTAGCTATGCACGCTGTTGAGCGTATGATTAACTTTGCACATATTCAACGTGACGAAATTGCAATTGTAGGTGATGGCTCTCTTGCATATGTTGTTGCCAGCACATTAAGAGAGCGTTTGCCAAAGAGCCACATCACAATTATCGGCAGACGTCCACGAAAGCTTGCAAGATTTCTTTTTGCAGATAAAACATATGTAGCCTACGACCTACCAGAGGATTATAGCTGTGACCATGCATTTGAATGTGCAGGTGGCGAGGGTAGCTATGATGCAATATCTGATATTATTAAGCATATACGCCCACAGGGTACTATAATGCTTATGGGTGTAAGCGAAAACCAGATTCCGATAGATACACGATTAGTGCTTGAAAAGGGACTTACTCTTGTAGGCTGTAGTCGCTCGGGAAAGAAAAATTTTGAAGATGCTATTGCACTTATGCAAACCCAGCGTATTCGTCGTAGATTAGGTAGTATTATCCACGAGGCACCTCCTGTAAGAAGCATTGACGACATACATCGTGTATTTGCAACAGATCAGGAAACACCATTTAAAACTGTATTTAAGTGGGAATTGTAAATCAACTTACAAAATCGCAGTTTATATGTAAATTTATGTTTAATCTTACAGAAAATTTGAAATTTTAAAATATAGGTTTATTTTCAAGTCGAATGTTGATATAATTTATTAAGCTAATGAATATTATATGTATTTGAATGTATGAGAGGGGTATCTGTTTTGTCGGAAAGAAATAATGAGATTTATTCCTATACAGCTAAAGGAAAAAGAAAAGAAAAAAGACAACAGAAAAAGGATAGAATGAAAAGATACAAAAGACGACCATTGTGGAAAACAGTTTTACTTTGTTTCTTAAGTGTTCTTATGCTGTTTTCAGGCTGTGGTATGATCTATTATTATAACGTAATAGATTCCTTTAATTACGAGCCTATTAAGCCTCAGCCACCAAACAAAGAGGAGGGTGGCAATAGCTTAGAGGACGGTACCCAGTCGCTTGATATGTTTACAGGTGAAATGCTTAACGACCCGATGATACTTAATATTATGGTGTTTGGTGAGGACAGTGGTGTAGACAGCGATACACCTTTTGGCAGAAGCGATACAATGATTATGGTATCTATTGATAACCGTCACAAAAAGATAAAGCTGACATCCTTTATGCGTGATATGCTTGTAAATATTCCTTGCTTAGATGATGCAGGTAACGACTATGGCTTGGATAAGCTTAATGCAGCATACACCTTAGGTGGTGCAGAGCTTTCTGTAAAAACAATCGAAACAAACTTTGGTGTTGACATTGACAGATACGCAATTGTAAATTTCGCAAGCTTTAAAAGTATTATTGATGCCTTAGGTGGTATTGATATTAAGCTTACTCAGGACGAAATTAACTATATCAACTGGCAGACATATATTAATAAGCAATCAGAGGAAAGACACGAAATTACAGCTCAGCCAGGTAAGGTACACCTTAATGGCAGACAGGCTTTATGGTATGCCCGTAACAGAGGCTATGAGGAGGATGAGCACCCAGAATTTGTTGTTGAGGGTGATGACTTTGACAGAACCTCCAGACAGAGAAACCTTATGAGAACTTTGATGAATGATATGAAAAATGCAAGTCTTACTGAAATAGTAAAAATTGTAAGTGATATAGGTCCAATGGTAACAACAAACCTTAAAAAAGACGAAATAACAACCTTGGTTGCAAATGCACTAACATATCTTTCATACGATATAGAGGAATTCAGCCTGCCTACAAGCGATTGCTACAGATATGGCTGGTATAATATGCAATCTGTGCTAGAGATAGTAGATATGCAGGTGTTACGCACAAAGCTGGCTAAATTTGTATTTGGAGAAGAAACAGTAGTTTCTAATAACAAAGAAATTTCAACCGATCCACCAACAGAACAGCCTAGCTATACAGGCTATTCAGATACATTAGATGATGATTATTTTGAGAGTACCGAAGAATATTCAGATGACTCAGGGTACAGCTATTCCTATAATGAATATGCATATTGATTAATAGTAAACTAAACTATAAAAACGAGCAAGCTATAAAAGCCTGCTCGTTTTTTTGTATTTATAGATGATATTTTGGTTGTGATAGTGAGGTGATATTTTCTGATTTCGAAAATTCACGATAGGATTTTCTGTTCGTATTTTTCGAGCTTTATCCGTTGCTTGTGCTTATTTTTGCGATATTCGACTTGCTTTTAATAGTCTAATATGGTAGAATGAAAATGAATAACAGGACAAAGGAAAGGTAAAAAATATGGAGATTACATTTAAGGATATTCTTGATATTATTAAGAAAAATGTTATTTTATTGGCAGTTGTTTCACTGGTTTTTGCAGTGGCTTCTTATGGCTTTACAAGTCTTTATATACCAAAGCAATATACTTCACGTGTAAAGCTTTATGTTGAAGCGTCAGCTGATGCTTCTCAAACTTCTAATGCGTTGAATTTGTCTAATTATGTAAAAAGTGTGGTACCAACATATATCGAAATGCTTGAAACCACTAAATTCTATACTCAGGTAGCAACAGATTTAGGTGAGGGATATACAGCTTCTGAAATAAGCAGAAAAGTAAAATTTAATCTTATTGAAGAAACAGAGGTTTTTGAAGCTGTTATAGTTGATTCAACTCCTACCGAGGCAAAGAAGATTGCAGATTCTGTAGCTAAGATAGCTCCTGAAACAATTTCAGAGTTTAAAGATAATGCATATCTTAAGGTAGTTGATGATGCAACATTACCAAGACACCATTCTTCACCTAACGAGAAGAAAAATGCTCTGATTGCATTTGCAGTAGGTCTTGTTTTGACATTGGTTTTTGTTTTTGCAAAGGAATTGCTAAACACAAAAATTAACTATAATCCGGATATAAATGATATTTTAGGAATTCCTGTTTTATCTGTAATTCCTTATTCTGACGAATTAGATAAAAACAGAAAAATATATCAATAAGGAGGGATATGTATGTCGAAGAAATCTAACAGAACAAATCAAAAGTCTTCTGAAGATAAGATCGCAAGCTTTCAGCTGAGAGAGGCTTACAAAACAGCCAGAACTAATATAGCTTATTCTATAATAAAAAAAGGCTGTAAAAAAATAACCTTTACAAGCTCTATTAAGGGTGAGGGTAAAACAGTTACATCAACAAATATTGCACATGCAATGTCACAGCAGGTTAATACAAAGGTGTTGGTAGTTGAATGTGATCTTCGTATGCCAAAGGTGCACACTGTATTTAACATTGAGCCTACTCCAGGCCTTACAAACTATTTAGTTGGTGAATGCGATGTTGATGCAATTATAAGAGATACAGCATATGAGAATCTGAAGGTAATCTGCTTTGGTGCTGTTCCTCCTAATCCGTCAGAGCTGTTAGCTAGTGAGGCTATGGAAGCAATGGTTAAAAAGCTGGAACAGGATTTTGACTATATCATATTCGATACTCCTCCAATAGGTGTTGTAAGTGATGCTATGCCTATTATAAAATTGTCCGATGGAGTTGTGTTAGTGGCTAAGCACAACCACACAACATACACAGAGCTTTCTAGTGCTATTGATGTTTTAAAAAGAGCAGAGGCTAAGATTTTAGGTATTACCTTAAATCACGCAAAGCTTCTGGCTTCTAAAAATAAAAAGTATTATAAAAACTATGGCTATTATAGTTGATTTAATAAAATTAGTATAGGAGGATTTTATGAAAGAGCAATTTGTAAAAAAACCTGGTTACCTTTTTGCAAAAAGATGTTTCGATGTGTTTTGTTCGTTATTGGCAATTATCCTGCTTTCGCCTGTATTTCTGATTTTAATGGCGATTGTAAAATTCACATCTGAAGGACCTGTTTTTTACTCTCACAAGAGAATCGGTAAAGATGGTAAAGAAATAGGTATTTTAAAATTCAGAAGTATGGTAGTTAATGCTGAAGAAATGATAAAGAATTTTACACCAGAACAGAAAAAAGAGTTTGAAGAGAATTTCAAGCTTGAAAATGACCCTCGTGTTACCAAGGTTGGTAAATTTCTACGTAAATCAAGTCTTGATGAATTGCCACAGCTTTTCAACATTCTGGCAGGCACGATTTCTATTGTTGGTCCTAGACCAATTACATATAAAGAAACACTTATGTATGGAGAGGATAGAGATTTACTTTTAAGTGTTAAGCCTGGTTTAACAGGTCTATGGGCTGCTAACGGCAGAAGTGATGTTTCATATGCTAAAAGAATAGAATTAGAGCTTAGATATGTTAGAGAATGTTCTTTTTGGTTTGATATAAAAATCATTTTTCAAACTGTGTTTGCAGTATTAAAAGGTAAAGGTGCGAAATAATTCTTTAAAGGAGGACAAATTAAATGAAAGTTGTAATTCTTGCCGGTGGTTACGGCACACGTATCTCAGAGGAATCAGAGTTTAAACCAAAGCCAATGATCAGCCTAGATAATATGCCTATTTTGTGGCATATTATGAAGATTTATTCTCATTATGGCTTTAACGAGTTTGTAATCTGTGCAGGCTATAAACAGCACGTTATTAAGGAATGGTTTGCAAACTATTTTATACATACATCTGATGTTACATTCGACTTCACAAGCAATGGCGAGATGACAGTTCACAATAAGCGTGCAGAGAAGTGGAAGGTAACAATTGTTGACACTGGTCTTGATACAATGACAGGTGGCAGATTAAAAAGAGTTAAAGAATTTATAGGTGATGAGCCTTTCTTTATGACATATGGTGACGGTGTATCAGATGTTAATATCGAAGAGCTTCTAAAGTTCCACAAAAGCCACGATAAGCTTGCTACAATAACAGCTGTTAAAAATGGAAGCCGTTTTGGGGTGCTTGATATTTCAGAGGACAACCAGATAAAGGCATTCAGAGAGAAAAGTGTATCAGATTCTGACTATATCAATGCAGGATTTATGGTGCTTGAACCAGCAGTTCTTGACTATATAGATGATGACACAACTATGTTTGAAATCGAGCCACTAAAAAGACTTGTTGAGGATAATCAGATTATGAGCTTTAAGCATGATGGCTTCTGGCAGTGTATGGATACACTAAGAGATAAACAAAAATTAGGAGAAATGTTGAAAAACAACAAGGCTCCTTGGAAGGTATGGGAAGATTAATGCTAGAGTTTTTTAAAGGTAAAAAGGTGTTCGTTACAGGACACACAGGCTTTAAGGGTAGCTGGCTTTGCAAGATTCTTGCAAATGCTGGTGCCGAGGTTACAGGTTATTCATTGAATCCACCTACTGAACCAAATCTATTTACTATTGCAGGAATAGAGCAGGATATAAATTCAATTATCGGCGATATTAGAGATTTTGATGCTTTGAAAAAAGCATTTGATGAAGCTCAGCCAGAAATCGTGCTTCATCTTGCAGCACAGCCTATCGTTCGTGATAGCTATAAGGATCCTGTTTTCACCTACGAAACAAATGTAATGGGCACAGTTAATATTATGGAATGTGTAAGACTTTCAAGCTGTGTTAAATCATTTTTAAATGTTACTACAGATAAGGTTTATGAAAATAAGGAGTGGCAGTGGGGCTATAGAGAAAATGAGCCTTTAAACGGCTTTGACCCTTATTCAAACAGTAAAAGCTGTAGCGAGCTTGTTACTCACAGCTACAAAAACTCATTTTTTGCAGATAACAGAGTAGCAATTTCAACAGCCAGAGCTGGTAATGTAATTGGTGGTGGCGATTTCGCTAACGACAGAATTATTCCTGACTGTGTACGTGCCTTAGAAAAGGGAGAGGATATTATCGTACGTAATCCTCATTCTACAAGACCTTATCAGCACGTATTAGAGCCACTTTTTGCATATCTTATGATTGCAAAGACACAATATGAGAATATTGAATATGCAGATTGCTATAACGTAGGACCTGACGAGTGCGACTGTGTTACAACAGGTCAGCTAGTAGATTTGTTTGTTAAATCAACAGACTACAAAATTAACTGGATAAATGTTTGTCAGGAAAATGCTGTGCACGAGGCTAATTTCCTAAAGCTAGACTGCTCAAAGCTGAAGGCGACATTTAACTGGACACCACACTGGCATATCGATACAGCTATTCAAAAAACTGTTGAATGGACAAACTGTTACCTTGAAAAGGGCGACATAAGAAAATGTATGGATAGCCAGATAGAAGAATATTTACAGCAAAAAAATTAATTTACATATAAATTACGGAGGCTTTATGAAAAAGGCGATTGTTACAGGTGCAAACGGCTTTGTAGGTAGCAATGTTTGCGAAGCTTTAAGTGAAAATGGCGTTAAGATTTACGCTGTTGTTAAAAGTGCTGAGTCAAAGATAAGCACTATCGAAAATATTGATAATCTTGAGATTATTTATTGCGACCTTGCTAATATTGAAAAGCTTTATGATTTAATTCCTGACAGAGATGTTGATGTATTCTACAACTTTGCTTGGGTAGGCTCAGCAGGAGATTTGAGATGTAATGAGGAAATTCAGCTGAAAAATGCTTTGTGGACAGCACAGGCACTGAAAACTGCTGATAAAATGAACTGCAAAAAGTTTGTAAACGCAGGCTCAATTACAGAAAAGGAAACCTTTACTGCTATATACACTCAAGACAGCAAGCCTTTTAAGCCTTATATTTACGGTGCAGGCAAAATTGCCGCACGTACAATTTGTAAGCCACTTGCTAACAGCTTGAATATAGACCTTTGCTGGGCAGTAATTACAAATGCATATGGCGTAGGAGAAATTTCACCTCGTCTTGTAAACTCATCTATAAGAAAGGTTCTTGCTAATGAGCCTGTACAGTTTACATCAGGTACTCAAAACTACGACTTCATTTATATAGACGATTTAGCTAAAGCGTTTGTTGCTATTGGTAGATACGGTAAGCCAAACAGAGAGTATGTTATTGGTAGTGGTAACGCAAGACCATTAAAGGAATTTTTAATGGAAATGAATCAGGCTATTGCACCAGAGGCAGAGTTCATTTTTGGTGATATTCCATTCACTGGTGTTAATTTACCACTTGAGGTATTTGACACTACTGATATAGAGCAGGATTGTCACTTTAAGCCTGAGGTTTCTTTTGCCGAGGGTACAAAAAGAACTATGGAATGGATAAAAGAACAAACAGCAAATAATTGATTTTAACAGGAGATTGTTGTCTATGGTACAGAAATTTGAATTTTTAAAGACAGAGCTTGAAGGAGCCTATCTAATAAAGCCATTTATTGCTACAGATTCAAGAGGAGCTTTTATTAAAGACTACTCTAAAGAGGTTTTTGAAGCAAACGGAATTAACCATGACCTTGTTGAGGTTTTCTACACTCAGAGCCAGCCTGGTGTTATGCGTGGTATGCATTTTCAGCGTGTTAAAGAGCAGGTAAAGCTTGTAAGATGTGTAAAGGGTATGGTTTACGACGTAATTGTTGATTTGCGTCCAGATTCACCTACATATCTGAAATCACAGGGCTTCTATCTTTCAGGCGATAATTTTAATCAGCTTTATGTGCCAGAGCATTTTGCTCATGGATATATAGCGTTAGAGCCATCAATCGTTGTTTATAAGTGTAACGAGAAGTTTATTGGTGAGTATGATGATGGTATTATGTTCGATGATCCAGATCTAAATATCAAGTGGCCAATCGAGGAAATCAAGGCAGAGGGCTTTGATAGTCTGGATAAGCTAATTGTGTCAGACAAAGACAAAACTCTTCAGTCTTTCCAAGAGTATAAAGCAAAATATCTATAAAAATAACCATCGGAGGCAATTATGAATGTTGTATATTCCAGCTCAGACAGCTTTGCACCTATAGCAGGTGTAGCTATTACGTCTTTACTTGTAAATAATAAAGATGCAGACGAGCTTAACATTTTCCTTATTGATAACAATATATCAGAAGAAAACAAAAGAAATTTTACTGAGCTTGTGTCTAGCTTTAATCGTAATATTACATTTATTCCTAGACCCGACATTAATAAAAGGGCAGGCCTGCAAATTGACGTTGGTCGCTGGAATATAAGTACATTTTACAGACTATTTTTGTGCACTATTTTGCCAGATGACATTGATAGATGTATCTTCTTAGATAGTGACACAATTGTTCGCCGTTCTCTAAAGGAGCTATGGGAGATGGACCTAGAGGGTAAGGTGGTAGGTGCTATTGACGATTGTCGAAAGGACTACTACAAAATTGACCTTGGCTTATCACCTGATAACACCTATACTAACAATGGCGTTATGCTTATAGACCTTAAGAGCTGGCGTGAAATGGATATAGAAGAGGATTTTCTTCAGTATATCATTGCACACAATGGTAATATTACCTATGTTGATCAGGGTGTTCTTAATGGTGTTTTGTCAAAGAAAAATCTTGTTAAGGTTATTCATACAAAGTTTAATGTAATGACAATTTTCTTTGATTTTAACTATAAAGACCTTATAAAGCTAAGAAAGCCTGAAACACATTTGTCAGAGCAGGAATACAACGAGGCAGTAAGTGATCCGTATGTTGTTCATTTTACATCCTGCTTTATGTCTGGCTCTCGTCCTTGGAATGAAAAAAATAATCACCCTTATCGTCCTGAGTATCTGAAATATAAGGAAATGTCACCATGGAAGGATACTCCACATATTCCAGATGACAGAAAGCCTGCAAAAAAGCTTATGACAACAGCCTGCCACATTATGCCTAAATTCTTAATGATTGGCTGTATGTCATTGGTTCATTCAAGATTATACCCAATGATTCGTTCGTTAAAGTCACGTAAATCTAATTAATTCGTAGAGGATAATTTATGAAAATATTACTTGTTAATAAATATCATTATGTAAAGGGTGGAAGCGAAACATACTATTTCGGTCTGGCAGATTTACTTACAAAGCTGGGACACGAGGTTATATATTTTGCTATGGCTGATGAAAATAATTTTCCATGTGAGCAAGAGAAATTCTTTGTCAGCAATGTTGACTTTAATGGTAAAATATCAAAAATACAGAAGGTTAAGGCAGGCTTCAGAGTTCTATATTCCTTTGAGGCACAAAAGAATATAGCTACACTTATTGAGCAAGAGAAACCAGACGTTGTACATATCAATCTTGTTCATCGTCATATTACACTATCTATTATCAGAACAATCAAGAAGTATAATATTCCTATAGTTTACACTGTTCACGATCTGAATTGCGTTTGCCCTAACCACGAAATGCTGGTAAACGGAAAGGTTTGTGAGCTTTGCCTGAAAGGCAATTATATTAATTGCATCAAGCAAAAATGTGTTAAGGGCTCTACACTAAAAAGCACATTGGGTGCAGTAGAGGCTATGAATTATAAGCGTATGAAGGTTTATAATGACATAGATTTGTACATTACACCTTCCTATTTCTATAAAAAGAAGCTTGAGGAATCAGGTATAATTAATTCTGAAATTATACATATGAAAAACTTCCTTCCAGTTGACACAAGCTTTAACGACGAGAATCCTGATAAGGGCTATTTGCTTTACTTTGGTAGAATTTCAGAGGAAAAGGGCATTATAACTCTTTTAAAGGCAATGGAAAAGCTAAACAGCGATGTACCTCTATATATTTTAGGTACAGGTGCTCTGGAAGATGAGGTTAAAGAATTTATCGAAAGCCATAACCTATCACATAAGATTAAGATGTTTGGTTTTAAATCTGGTGATGAGCTTAAGAAATTTGTTGCAGAAGCAAAATGTATTATTCTACCAAGTGAATGGTATGAAAATGGTCCTTATGCAATAATGGAGGCTATGGCTCAGGGTAAGCCTGTTATTGTTAGTAGCTATGGTGGCTTGCCAGAAATTGTAGAAGACGGAAAAACTGGTTTTATTTGCAAACCTTTTGATAGCGACGATTTGAAAAGCTGTATTGAAAAGGCTTGCAGTTTAACTAATGAAGAATATAGAGAAATGAGCAAAAATGCAGTTATAAACGCAAAAAGAGATTTTGATGCTATGAGCTACGCAAATAGATTGATTGCTCATTACGAAAGACTTATAAATAAAAAATAATACTCTGCTTAGAGGGATTACTATGAACAATAAAAAAACGGTTGCATATTTAACACGTCATACTGTGTCTAACTATGGCTCAGTTTTACAGTCCTATGCTACACAAACTGCATTAGAAAATTTAGGCTACAATCCAGTTTGTATCAATTATTACAGAAGCGATGAAAAGCCAAAGGAGCTTGTACATACTTTGCTACAATGCTCTCATTGGAATAAAAATTTTCTTACACGTATGTTTTATATGGCTACACAAAAGCCTGTTTACAGCTATGCTGGCAAGAGATTTGAGAATTATCGCAAAATTGTAAAGGTAACAGATAAAGAATATAATAACGAGCAACAGCTTAAAGATGATATTCCAAAGGCTGACATATATCTGACAGGTAGTGATCAGGTATGGAATACTATAACCTGTGATAAAATTGACCCTGTATTCTTTATGTCCTTTTTAAAGGATGAGCATAAAAGAGTAGCCTATGCTGCAAGCTTTGGTAGTGCAAGCGTTAAGGATGAGGATAAAGAGCTTATAGCTTCACTATTAAAAAAGTATAGCTCTATTGCTGTACGTGAAAACAGTGGTGTTAAAATTGCAAATTCACTTGGAGTAGAGGCTAAGCAGGTGCTTGACCCAACCTTCCTATTATCTAAGCAGGAGTGGGAAAAGCTGTTGCCTAAGCGTGAGTGTAACGAAAAATATGTGCTTGTATATCAGCTACATCCAAATAAAAAATTCGATAAATACGCTAAGGATTTTGCAAAAAGCAAAGGACTTAAATTGTATAGAATAAGCCATTGCTTCCACCATGCTATTCGTAGTGGTAAGTTTATTTCTTGTCCACCTATCGAGGAGTTTATGTGGTATATAAAAAATGCAGAATATTTCTTAACCGACTCTTTCCACGGTACTGCATTTTCAATTGGCTTTAATACACAGTTTGTAAATGTTCTACCTTCAAAATATAGTGAGAGAATATCAAGTATTCTACAGCTTATCGGCTATGAAGATAGAATTTTACAAAGCTATGATGATTTTAATATCACAGATAACAGAATTGATTATTCCAGGGTTAATAAAATCATCGAGGTAGAAAGAAACAACTCCTACCAAATTTTAAAGGAAATGCTGGAGGGGTAATTTCAAATTAGATAATCAGCTAAATATAACTGAATTTAGCTGACTTCAAGAAAAAGAGCTGAAAGACTCGAAAAAATGCAAAGGGTGTATTATACAAAATCGCCATGATAAATGTTAAAAAACAAGGAGGACGTATGAGTAAGCCTAAAATTTCTATAATTGTTCCAGTTTATAATCTTGAAAATTATATAGAAAAAACTGTAACTAAACTTACAAATCAGACATATCAGAATATTGAAATTATTTTGGTTGATGATGGCTCTACTGATAAAAGCCCTGAAATTTGTGACAAGCTTGCTGAAAAGGATAGCCGAGTAAAGGTTGTTCATACTGTAAATCAGGGTGTGTCTTCTGCCAGAAATACTGGCGTAGCAAATGCTAGTGGTGAATATATCGGTTTTTGCGATGGTGATGACGACGTAGAAGATGATATGTATGAATTTTTATATAACAATCTTGTTGAGGCTGATGCAGATATTTCAATTTGTGGTGTTAAGATAATAAATCCAGATAATTCTGTTTCGTACATTAATACAGGAAATGATGTTGTTTGGGATGACCCTGCTGAGTATCTTAAAGCTTTATTTTGTGGTAATACATCAATGGGTGTCTATACAAAACTATTTAAAGCTGAAATTTGCAAAAGCATTGAATTTCCACGAGATTTAAAGGTAAATGAAGATAAGGTATACTGTTTTCTTTCAGCTTTAAAAGCAAAACGCATTACCTTTAAAAATGATTGCAAATATTTGTATATGCGTAGAGTTGGCTCAGCTACTATCGGAGAATTTACAGAAAAATTCTTTGATGCTATAAAGGCTGCTGATAGAATGATGGATATTATTGAAAAAAGCTATCCTCAGCTTGTGGTATATGCTCAAGTAAACAAGCTTAGTACTATACTAAGAACCTACAAAATGATGGTTTTAGGGAATGGTTTGAAGAAATATCCTGAAAAGGCTACAGAAATAAAACAATATATTAAAGGCTTTGATAAGAATATTGTAAAAAAATATTTATCTAAGAAAGAATATATTCGTTATACAACAGCAAAAACAAGCGAGTTTTTGTTTGCTTTTATGACTAAGAATTTTGATAAGAAATAGATTATATAATGAAAACTAAAAACAACTGTCTATTTTGTAAGGAATTATTTAAACAAAAGTGCTGTTTTTTTGTTTTTGGCGAATGCTTTTAATGCATATCTTCGCTTTAAAAGCAAATCAGACAGTGCTTTTTATTTTTAAAAGAGCTTATAAATGAATGCCTTTGTTTTAATTGGAATATTCAGCTTGTTTTTCAGTTTTTATATATGCCTAAAATATGGAGCAAAATAATGGATAAAAAGTTAAAAAAATTTGAACTTATAGATTTTTGGCATATGTTTTTTATTGTAGCAATGCCGATAATTTGCGTTGGTGGTGTAACACTTATTCCACATAAGCTAAGAGTACCATTAATTTATATGACAGGTATAATTTTATTAGCTGCATTTGTTTTTGGTCGAAAAAAGGTTAAGCTAAATTCTGTTAATGTATCTGGTATTTTATTACTGTGTTATCTATTTATACAGCTGACGTATTCCTATGATCAACAGGCTACCTTTAATTTTTTTATAATTTATGCCTGTGCAACTACATTACTGTTTATTGACCTGCCACTAAGCAATATAGAAAAAATTATTACTGTAATGTATGTGTTCTGTATTGTTATTGCAATTTCAATTATTATAAGTGTACCTATAAAAAACTGTATGCTTACATACTTTAATTTTATAGTAAACCCAAATAATACACCAAGTGTTCGACAGGCTATTCTTAATGAGCTTAGCATAGGCTCCTATTCAGGTTTTGCACGTGAAAAGGGCGAAGCTGCATTCATTATGAATATCGGTTTAGCGATTAGCTTTGCTAAATTTTTTACTGAGGGTAAGCTAAACAAAAAGGATATGGTGGCTTTTCTTTTGATTTTTTCTGCACTTATCCTTACAAGTAAACGCACAATGCTTACTGTTTCTCTTATATGCTTTGTAGTGTTTATGATAGTTTCTAAAATTAAAGGTAAGTTTTTTAAATTTGCCTGCATAGTTTTGGTTGCAGTGTTCGTAATCTTTTTTATTCTTATGTTTATGCCAGACTTTGCAAACGTTTTCAATCGTTTTATGGATAAAGAAAATATGGAAAGTATGGGAAGCAGAGATCTTCTATGGATTTATATGGAGATGATGCTATCGAAATATTGGTTGTTTGGTGCTGGCTTTGCTTCTTATAATGAGTTTGCATACGATAATGGTTTTAGAAATTATAAAGAAAGATGGGATTATCACGGTCATAATTCCTATTATCAGGCGTTGTCAGAAACTGGTATAATAGGCTTTACAATTATTATTGCTTTTCTATTGTTTGCATTGCTTAAAACAATTAAATATATCAGAACAGGAAATTTAACAAATTCACAAATGAAAATAATTTTCTTTTCGTTATATGTTCAGATAATGGTAGATTTTTATGCTATAACGGGTAATCCGTTTTATACAAATCAGATAATATTCATGCTGTTCTTTGCTATTGGTATTATGCTTTATGTGGGTATGAGTACCGAGGATAAAGCAAGAACAAAAATCAGTACAAGGGGTATAGGTTATGAATAAAAAAATTGGTATTCTTACCTTTCATCGTGCTTTAAGCTACGGTGCTATGCTACAAGCGTATGCTTTGCAGAATTTTATGCTAGAGCTAGGTATAGACAACGAATTGGTTGACTACACCTGCGAATATATGGTAAACCACTATCAAAAGGATTTTCGTGTAATTAAAGGTAATAAGATAAAGGGCATAGGCTGGAATTTACTAACAGTAAACAGTATAAGAAAAGAACGAAAAACAAGAGATGAATTTGTAAGCAAGCACTTTAAATTAAGTGAAGCCTATGATAAAAATAATATACACACTGTAGCAGATAAGTATTCAGCTTTTATTACAGGCAGTGATCAGGTATGGAGTCCAACCTGTGTAGGCTTTGACCCTGTCTATTTTCTTAACTTTGCAAAGCCTGAGCAGAAATTTTCTTATGCAGCAAGCATTGCAGCAAAAACTATTCCAGATAATTTAAAAGCAGAATACAAAAATCGCCTTAAGGATTTTCAAGCCTACTCTGTCAGAGAGGAAAGTGGTGTTGAAATTGTAAAGGACTTAACTGGTAAGGATGCCGTTGTGAATATTGACCCAACCTTTTTATTGACAAAGGATAAGTGGGACAAGATTGCAACAGATGTATTTAATGAGCCATATATTTTTCTTTTTACTGTTCTTAAGCCAAAAAATCTTATTAATTACGCACTGGAGCTTAGCCAAAAAACTGGCTTAAAGGTAATTTATCTTAACAATACTATGCGTAGTAAGGATAGTAGAATAACATATATAGATCCTGTAACTGCCGATAAGTTTATAGGACTTATCAAGAATGCAAGCTATATTTGCACTAATTCCTTCCACGGAACAGCTTTTTCTATAATTTATAATAAAAACTTTATTGTAGAAACAGAAACTGGTCATGGTAGAAATATTCGTTCAGAGGAGCTAATGAAGAGGTTAGGTCTTGAAAAACGCATAATGAATGCCGATACTAAGGGCGATATAGATGCTTTGTCTAACTGGGATTATGTTGAAGAACAATTGCAGGTAGAACGACAAAAATCAAAGGATTATCTTTTGAATATTCAAAGGTCAATTTAAATAAGTAATCTGAATAATAAAAATTTACAGCAAATAGCATTCAATTGTATTTCTATAGGCTGTCAGGATATATGATTTTATTTGAATCCATTACAATTTTTATATGATAATATAATAACATAATCCCTCTTACAGAAAGGAACGAGAATATGGGAAGCTTTAGCGACAAACTAAGATCTATTAATTTATTTCGTAGAGTTGTAAAGAGAACAAAGATTTATCGTGAATATTTGTATGATGCTGCAAATTATTCAAAATACTATATTGAAGAAGCAAAGAAAAATGGTGATTATAGATACCAGATAATGCTTTATGTACATAATATCGAAAAAGGTATGTGTATGCCAGAATCAGAGCTAAGACCTTTTGGATATAAAAAGGTTGTTGAATTAAAAGAATTCTTGACTTTATACCCAGAAAAAAATAAAAGTGATTTCGAATTTCAGATAGCTGTGTCAGCTATAAAATCTTGGGTTGAATTTCACGAGACACATAACTGGGCAGATGACAAGGTAAAAGAAATAAAGGAATTTATTTCAGCATTTACAGCTCCAGATATGTATGTAGGCAGTAAGGTTTTCAACAAACCAACAGAGGCTATCGAAAGTGGAAATTTTGCTGATCTGATTGAAACAAGACATTCTATTCGTGATTTTGAGCAAAAAGAAATAGAAAAAGAAGATTTAGAGTTCGCTTTAAAGTGCTTTGCTGACGCACCTACTGCTTGTAACCGTCAGATGTGCAAGGTATATCAGGTTAAAAATGCTGAAGTAAAGGAGATTCTAAATAAAACAGTTTTAGGTGTAGGTGGCTTTAATAAAGAGGCTATGACTTACTTTATTGTTACATACGATACTGCTTCTCTATTTTTCTATGGTGAAAGAAGTCAGGGATATTTTAATGCTGGTCTGGTTTCTATGAATTTTGTTAATGGCTTGCACGCAAGGGGAATAGGCTCTTGCTTTATGCAGTGGGCAAATAAAAAATCAGAGGATGTTTTGGTAAGAAATGCCTTAAGATTATCTCCTAGCGAAAAGATAGCAGTAGTTATTGGTGCTGGATATTATAAAGAAACAGCAATTATACCATGCTCCTGTAGAAAGCCTATAAGCGATCTGTTTGAAGTTGTAGAATAAGAAATAATTAAATAATTAACTAAAACCAGAGCTGAATAAAGATGCTCTGGTTTTTTAGTTGTATTGTAAATTTGGGTTTGTAGGTGTGAGCTGACGCTCACACCAAAGGCGAGAAAGTGTAAAAGTTTTGATTAAACTTTTTCAAAAGTTTATGGGGTCGAGGGGTAAAACCCCTCGTGGGATTTTA
>JAXJTP010000100.1:0-19516 GCA_036309525.1 Acutalibacteraceae bacterium
CCTTTGAAAAGGCTTTACCCAAACTTCAAGTTTTTGTTTGTGCTAATTCGTAACTCC
Source organism: Acutalibacteraceae bacterium (assembly GCA_036309525.1). Taxonomy (GTDB): domain Bacteria; phylum Bacillota; class Clostridia; order Oscillospirales; family Acutalibacteraceae; genus CAG-964. The sequence goes on from JAXJTP010000100.1 coordinate 58, forward strand.
CCGACAAACCCAAATTTATTTTATATTAAGAAATAACCACTAAAACCATATTTAATGCTAGAAAGTTTACTCTATATAAGATAGTTATTGGTTAAAAAGAAAATTGAAAATATTTTATAATACTGTTATAATTACAATATATTCGCAAATACAACGATATAATTATATCAGTATAAATCAGGTGGTGTTTATTTATGATAATTCTTGCAATAGGTGATGTAGTAGGCAAGATTGGCTGTGAATTTCTAAGAGAAAAGCTACCTAAGCTAAAAAGGCTAAAGGGAATAGATATTGTTATAGCAAATGGAGAAAATTCTTCAGATGGCAACGGAATTACACCTGCATCTGCTGAGTATCTTTTTTCGAGTGGGGTAGATGTTATTACAACAGGAAACCACGCTTTCAGAAGAAAGGAAGCATACGATTTTTATGATGAATGTGAATTTCTGATTCGTCCTGCAAATTTTCCAAGTGGAACTACACCAGGTAAGGGTATGACAATACTTGATATGGGTAGATTACAGATAGCTGTTATAAATCTTATGGGTACAGCATATCTTGAGCCACTTGATTGCCCTTTTAAAGAGGCTGACAGATTGATTAAAAAGGCTGACGATATGGGTGTAAAAATAAAAATTGTAGATTTTCATGCCGAAGCAACAGGAGAAAAGCGAGCAATGGGCTATTATCTTGATGGCAGAGTATCGGCAATGTTTGGCACACATACACATGTTCAAACAGCAGACGCTACAATTTTACCAAATGGAACAGGCTATATAACTGACGCTGGAATGACAGGAACAATACATTCTGTTTTAGGCGTTCAAAAGGAAATTATAATCAAAAAATTTGTAGAAAAGCTACCACAAAGATTTGATTTAGCAACAGGCGATTGCAAAATGAACTGTGTTCTGATGGAAATTGATGAAAAAAGTGGAAAAACTTTAAATATTGAGGCATTGGAAATACTATAGCTATTGAAAGTTTGATAGCTTGTGTGCTATAATGACTATATATGATACAATTTGTGTTGTGGTATTATTATAAATTAAATTATGAATTGAAACGATTATGAAGAAAGGAAGCTATGTGATGAATGGTATTATTTTTAAAAACGCTGTAATATCTGCCGCTAATAGCATAACAAAGTCTAAGCATCAAGTAGACGATTTAAATATATTCCCTGTACCTGATGGTGACACAGGTACAAATATGTCAATGACAATCAACGCTGCAAAAACAGCATTGGTTACATCTGAGGATAATGAAAATATTGCACAGGTAAGTAAGGCTGTTGCTTCTGCAATGCTAAGAGGTGCAAGAGGTAACTCAGGTGTAATTTTGTCATTGCTGTTTAAAGGAATTGCAAAGGGCTTAGAGGATAAAGAGGTTGCTGACGCTGAATCTGTTGCAAAGGCATTAAAGTATGGTGTTGAGTATGCATACGATGCAGTTGCTAAGCCTACAGAGGGTACTATTCTTACAGTTGCTCGTTTAGCTGCTGAAAAAGCAAAGCAAAGTGCTATAGAGGGTAAATCAGTAGCTGAGCTTTGGAAGGATGTATGCATTGCTGCTGAGGAGGCTCTTGCTACTACACCTGAACTATTACCTGTACTAAAAAGAGCAGGCGTTGTAGATTCTGGTGGTAAGGGTCTATGCATAATTTTTGACGCTATGCTTTCTGTAATTAAAGATGGTATTATTCTTGAGGATGACGCTTCTGCACCTACACTAAGCATTGCAGAGGATACCTACTATACAACAGCAGTTGCAGAATTTGATGATGATATAAGATTCACATACTGTACTGAGTTTATAGTTGAAAAGGAAAAAAATTCAAAGTTTAAGATTAAAAACTTCAGAAATGCTCTTGAAAGAATCGGCGATTGTGTTGTTGTAGTTGATGATGATGATATTATCAAGGTTCACGTACACACAGATAAGCCAGGTGTAGCACTTCAGAATGGTCTTGAGTATGGTCAGCTATTGACTGTAAAGGTTGAGAATATGAAGGAACAGCACCGTAAGGTAGAGGCTGAGGCTGAAAAGGTAAAGGAAAAGGAGCTTCAACAGCAACAAAACGAGCGTAACTCTGAGTTTGTATTTGCAGAGCCAACAGAGGAAATCGGCTTTGTAGCAGTAGTTGCTGGCGACGGCTTAAGCACATTATTCCAAGACCTTGGCTGTAGCAATATAGTAAATGGTGGACAGAGTATGAACCCAAGTACAGAGGATATTCAGAAGGCTGTAATGGCTACACCTGCAAAAACTGTATTTGTACTACCAAATAATAAGAATATTATTATGTCTGCACAGCAGGTTATTCCTTTGGTAGAGGACAGAAAGGTTATTATTCTGCCAACAAAAACTATTCCACAGGGTATGAGTGCTATGCTTTCTTTTGACCCTGACTTAACACCAGAGGAAAACACAGAGCTTATGACATCTGCTGCAAGTGATGTTGCTACAGGACAGGTAACCTATGCTGCAAGAGATTCTGAGTTTGGTTCAACTAAGATAAAGGAAAACCAGATTATCGCACTTGAAAATGGCAAGCTTACTTTAACAGAAAAAACTCCAGAAAGAGCTGTGCTAAAGCTTGTTAAAAATATGGTGAATAAAGAAACAGCCTTTATTACTGTAATATTTGGTGAGGATACACCAGAGCAAAAGGCTGAGGAGCTGAAGGAACAGCTAAAGGCTAAGTATTCAAATATTGACATCACTGTAATAAACGGTGGTCAGCCAATTTATTACTATATTATTTCAGTTGAATAATAATTGAATATTAAAGTAAGAAACACCTCTGATTTTATGTCAGAGGTGTTATTTTTTGCAAAATTTATATATTTTAAATTTAATAGTTGAATTATTCTTATTTTCTTGTATAATATAACTATAAAGTTTGTAAGTGCACTTGCGATAATATGTTGTAATCTAACAGGCTTTATTTATTATGTAATTAATTGTAAAAATAATTCTAAAGGAGATGTATGCAATGAAATATGTATGCGATGTATGTGGCTGGGTTTATGATGAAGCAGTAGGCGATCCTGATAATGGTATTGCACCAGGCACAAAGTTTGAAGACCTACCAGAGGATTTTGTTTGCCCACTTTGTGGTGTTGGCAAGGACGAATTCAGCGTAGAGGAATAATAAGAAAGGAGATATACAGCTATGAAAGAGAATTATATGGTATGTAACTGCAAGCAGGTAAGCTATAACGATATAGCTGACGCTTTGCACAATCACAATTCATTTGAGGATGTTCTTGATGTATTCGAGGATGTAAAAAAGGTTACACATTGCTCAACTGGTTGTGGTGGATGTCACGACAAGGTTCTTAATGTTATTTCAGAAATTATGCATGAATAATGCTGAACATTTCTCTCTTTTAATTAATGACAATAAAAAGGAACGACGTATTATAATTGTGCGTCGTTCCTTTTTGTTTTTAGTTAGTTTTTAATTGATAACCCTTTAATTTAAATGACCAGAAATTTGCCAGATTTTCAGGCATTAAATCCTTTAAAATTTCTGCGTCGTTTTTTAGCTGATTATCGTGAAAGCAATAAAAGTAAAACACACCCATATCCGGTTTATACCCCAGCTGAAATGACAACTCTTTTTTAAAGTATGGGAAAACTGGTATTAGTTTTTCGTCAATAGAATCCATAACATTTGATGACTTGTCATATAGGTTGGCTTTTATCCATTCCTCGTTATCAGAAAACCACTGCCAGAAATTCTTACCGGCAGTAATATCTATATGTGCTTTTGTAGATGACTCCATAATATATAACCTCGTTTTTTAAAATGTATCTTAGGTCGTATCTGAAAACTCAAAACAACTGTCTATTTCTACTAATACGGGCAATTTCTTCCCAAAAAATACTCGAAATACGTCAGTATTTCTCCGTTTTTTCGCTCGAACTTGCCTCGTATTAGCGAAATATTCAGTCATTTTTCTATTTTCAGATACTCCCTAATTATATCAACTATCTTTTTTATATGCAACAAATAGAAAATCTCTTCTTATTCCTGCTTTTGTAGAAATAAGAAGAGATTAAGCTTTTAAATATATTAGTTAAGCTTAACAGCTACAATAAAACCGTCTGAGTTATTACCATATACATAATAATCGTTATTTGTTGGTACTGTTACGGCAGTCTGAGAGGCTCCACTTGATGGTACGTGATAAATCATCCAGTTTGTCAACGATAAGTCGGTAACATACAAAGGGTTTGTTTGTGGGCGACTATTAACAAGTGATATGTATTCCTCAAGACATAAATTGTTTTGCATTATGTAGGCTGCGTGAGGAATACCTACATATCTGTAATGCCAGGTTTCGTAGCCTATTTCTGTAATATCCACCTTATCCTCAGGGTATCTTAGAATAAAGCCATATATTGAACAGTTGTCAAGAATCCACTTATAATTATCTGCATTAGTGTATTCTACATATTCGCCGTTGTCTGTTCTTATTGAAAGGTCTACTGCATAGCCAGATTGGTGCTCGCTGTAGCCAGGTACAGCAACAAGCTCACCCTTTGATAAATCTCTGTCTTCCTTAGCCTGCTCCTCTGCGTATAATTCCTCTTGTAATTGCTTACTACGGTATGCACTTGCAATCATTACACTTTTATCGTTATATGTATCGTGAAAATCAGAGAGCATACTGTCCAGACTATTCATAATTGAGCTGTTTACCTTTACATCGTAATCTGCTACAAGATATTTATCGTTATCCTTTTCCTGAGCATATTCCAACGCTGACACAAGGTTTTCTCCGTCAAGCTTGCAGTCGTAATAATTATTAACTAAAACCAGAGGTCCCTCGTATATTTTGCTGTTATCTATATCAACTGTGGTAAAGTCGCTTTGAGTTAGCTTTGTTACATTTGGTAAAGACTCAACAGTTTGATTATTATATTTAATTATAGGCCCTATGTTAGAAGCAAAAATCAATACAAAGGCTGTAGCACATATGTAGATAAGAAATACAAGTGCAACTAATAGGGGGTATTTATTTTTTGAAATTCTCTGTATCAATTGCTGATCCTCCGGTTCTGAATTTTATGTAATAAATTAATCTCCTTTGTAGCCCTCTAGCTTAGAGGTACAATGTGGACATCTAGTAGCTTCAATATCAATTTCGCTTTTGCAGTAGTCGCATTTTTTAGTTGTTACAGCTTCTACTACCTCTTCCTTTTTCTTGCCTATTGACATTACCTTGTTAATAGCCTTTACAAGAAGGAAGATTACAAATGCCATTATCAAGAAGTTTATTACAGCTGTAATAAACGCACCGTATTGAATAACTACATCTGTTTTTGGTATTTTTAACACAAGCTGATCAAAGTTCATTTTTGTGAATATACCAATAATAGGTGAAATGATGTTATCAGTAAGAGATTTTACAATTGCCTGAAATGCACCACCAATAATTACTGCTACTGATAAATCAAGAACATTTCCTCTTAAAATAAATTCTTTAAATTCTGCAAAAAACTTTTTCATATTTTAAGTGCTCCTTTACAAATTATGTATTTGCAAATAACAAGCTGTTACTGGTCTGCTTGGATATATTTGCATTGCTTAAAGTCCTTTTTTACTACCTTTAGCTTAAAGGTAACTACCAAACATAAAATCAGTAATAATATATGCTTTAGCAACATAGTAATATATGGTGTAGGTATGTAGCTTGTTGCTTTTAGTGAAAATGAGAAGAGTATAGCAAGGAACACCATATATAATACGGAATAGAAAGCCAGAACTAACGAGAATGCCTCTTGCTTTGTTGTGGTTAGTAATATTCCAAATACAAAATATACCGAAAAGGTTATTAAATTTGGAACTCCCCAAATCATAGCATTCCAAAGCACTGTAAGGCTTATTGCATAGCATATAAAAAGAAGCAGATTAACTAATCGCTTTGTACCTTTGGAAGCAAACAGGTCATAGTAATCCTTAAATCTTGTTAATATATCGTCAGTATCATTTCTTTGTTGACTACATACAAGGCTTCGGTAATAAGCGTAGTTGTAGTATTCACTATCTAATTTTAGAGGAAGCTGGTCAGACTGATTATAATATTCTGTGCTTTCAGAATACTGTTCAAAGCTCATACTTACCCTCCTTAAAATTATAAATTAAAATACATCTATAATATAAATTATAAAATAAAAAAGCTATTTTTTCAACATACCCCGATAAAAATATCGGGGTATGAGAAAAAATTTTAATTAAATTGTAGCTTTGTGGAATACCTTTTTACCCTTTTTAACAATAACACCGTTTGCTATTGCTTCTTTTGTGATTGCTGTTTTAGGGTCGCTTACCTTTTCGTCGTCAACAGAGATACCACCCTGAGTTACAAGTCTTCTTGCCTCGCCATTAGATGAAGCTAAGCCAAGCTTGCATAGCAGGTTAAGAATACCAATGCTTCCGTCTGTAAAGTCATCATCTGTAAGCTGTGTAGATGGCATATTCTCAAGGTTAGCCTTGTTGCCGAATAATGCTCTTGCTGTTTCCTGAGCCTTGTCTGCTTCCTCTTTACCGTGGATAAGCTCTGTAAGCTCGTGAGCAAGAACCTCCTTAGCCTTGTTAAGCTCACTACCCTCAAGCTTTGCAAGCTCGTTGATTTCGTCTAGTGGTAGGAATGTAAGCATTTTTAGGCATTTGATAACATCGCTGTCATCTACATTTCTCCAGTACTGGTAGAAATCGTATGGTGTAGTTTTTTCAGCAGAAAGCCATACTGCACCTGACTGTGTTTTACCCATTTTCTTACCCTCTGAATTTAACAGAAGGTTAATTGTCATAGCGTGAGCGTCTTTACCAAGCTTCTTTCTGATAAGCTCAGTACCACCAAGCATATTACTCCACTGGTCGTCGCCACCAAACTGCATATTACAGCCGTATTTCTGGAATAAAGCGTAAAAGTCGTATGACTGCATAATCATATAGTTAAACTCTAAGAAGCTCAAGCCCTTTTCCATTCTCTGCTTGTAGCATTCTGCACGTAGCATATTATTTACGCTGAAGCAAGCACCAACCTCTCTTAGTACCTCAACATAGTTAAGACCTAAAAGCCAGTCAGCATTGTTTACAAGCATAGCCTTGCCTTCTGAAAAATCAATAAATTTGCTCATCTGCTCCTTAAAGCAGTCTACATTGTGCTGAATTGTTTCGTTTGTCATCATCTGACGCATATCTGTACGACCAGATGGGTCACCAATCATTGCAGTACCACCACCGATAAGTGCAATAGGCTTGTTGCCAGCCATCTGTAAACGCTTCATTAAGCATAGTGCCATAAAATGACCCACGTGCAGGCTGTCGGCAGTAGGGTCAAAGCCGATATAGAATATAGCCTTACCACTATTAACAAGCTCTCTTATTTCCTTTTCGTTTGTTACCTGTGCGATAAGACCTCTTTCAATAAGCTCTTCATAAACGCCCATTTTAAATTTCCTCCTTAATAATAACTGATAAAAATAAAAGTCCTCTGTGTAAACACACAGAGGACGAATTAACAAAATCCGTGGTACCACCTCTATTTACTGTCAAAGACAGCCTCAAAGAGTACAACACTACTCAACGCTATAACGGGCTACCCGTTACCACCTACTAAGGGTTCAGTGGTACAACTCCCAGAGGTATATTCACTGCAGGTACGCTACTGTTTCCACCAACCACAGCCTCTCTGTTACCGTATTATCTGCCGTTACTTCATCTGTTCATAGTCTTTAAGGGTATTATAAATAAAACAGACTATTTTGTCAACAGTATATTATATAAAGTCTATAATGCATAAAATTGGTTGTTAAGAGGAAAGAAAAATGCTACAATACATTCGGGTGAGTGATATGCTTGATAAGGACATAAGAGAGCTTTTGTTTGATTATTTAGACGAAAGCTATGACAAGCTAAGAATTTACGAGGAGCTTAAAATACGAAAATCTATTGCAGATGTAATGGTTGTGCTTGAGGATAGGCTTATAGGGATAGAGATAAAAAGCGATAGTGATACATACACAAGATTGCCAACGCAGATTAAGGACTATAATCACTTTTTCGACTATAACTATCTTGCAGTTGGCAGTAGCCACGCAAAGCACGCACACGAGCATATACCAAAGCACTGGGGAATATTAAGTGTAGCAATAGAAAACGATAAGCCCTACATAACAGAGCTAAGACCAGCAAAGCCAACACCAAGGTTACAGGTGAGCTATCAGATAAAGCTTTTATGGAGGCTAGAGCTTAACAATATACTTAATAAAAATAACCTACCTAAATACAAGCAGAAAAGCAAGCGTTTTGTACAGCTTAAGCTACTTGAAAGGCTTACACCCGAAAAGCTGAAAGCAGATATGTGCGACGAGCTTTTTGAGAGAGATTATACAATGCTGTATTAAATGTAAGGATTGTGGCAGTTTTAAAAAAAGACATAAAAGGAGAGTAATCTTATGAAGTATGAAATTGGTAAAGAAAGACATTATAATGAATACTATGGAAAAGTAGAGGAAAAACCAGTTGTACGATGGGAGGTTCTTGATGTTGCTAAAGAACAGGAGATTTATTTGGAATTTGTAAGTACTAATTCCAAATATAAGCAGGGTATCAGATTAGCTATTGACACAGGAAAGGGTTATATTGAAATAGATGGTGAACAGTATAAGGGAGTGCGTTTGTGGGAGGATACTTGCCCTAAAAGTATAAAATTCCGATGTGTATCTAGTGAAGGTAAATTAAGCATATATAATATATTTGATATGGGACCTGAACGAGGAGGTGTTCACTCTTTGGTGGATTCAAGTGGTATGCTTGTTGAGGAAATTGATGGTTACATAGTATATAGGTGCAATGATGTTGAATTTGATGGAGATTTTGATAGACTTGAATTTCGAATTAAATTACTATAATTTTTACTAAGAATTATTTGTATAGACTAAGCTATAAACAGAATAGGATTACTTAGTATAATAAATTTTTTAAACAGCCCCTAGTATCACACAATAAATAAGAAATTTAAACATATTGTTAAATAAAATATATTTACTTTACGAAAAATTGCAATAGTGGTATAATTTTTTATATAAATTTATGGAGGAATAAAAATGAGTAGTAAAAATAAAACAAAAATAATTGTATTAGTGTTAGTAGGTGCTTTGCTGGTAACAGGTGTTGCGTTTTTAGTGGCTAAGGGTGGAAATTCTGAGGAAGATAAACCAGCAATCGAAACAGAGATTTCAATAGATTCAGATGGTACACCAACAATAGTACAGGGTACTACACCAAATGGTACATTGATAGAAAACGGTACATATCCAGACGGTACAACAGTAGAGTTTGCTACAACAAATTCAGGAGAATATGCAACAGAGGCAAACGGTAGCTATATAATTAATTATGTAGAAACAGCTACAGTTGCAAATAATTCAGAAAATGCAGAGGAGTCTGCAAACAACGCTAACAGCAGTAATAGTAATAACGAAAATAACAGCAATAGCAGTAGCTCTGAGTCTGACAAGAATAATTCTTCGAGCAAAAACGAAAACAGCTCAAGCAAGCCAAGTAGCTCAAGTAAGCCAAGTAGCTCAAGTAAGCCAAACAGCTCAAGTAAGCCAAACAGCTCAAGTAAGCCAAACAGCTCAAGCAAGCCAAGTAGCTCAAGCAAACCAAACAATTCGTCATCTTCTAATAATAGTAGCTCAAGCAGTACACCAAATAATTCCTCAAGTAGCTCTACAAACAGCTCTTCAAGTGGCTCAACAGGAAATTCATCAAGCAGTACTGTTACACCACCAACTACCGACGGTGATTCAAAGGCGAATATTAACGGTAGCTCATATAATGTAGGTGACAAGATAAAGGTTTCATATTATCTTGAGTCATCTGTTAAATTCTGTGGTGTTCAGTGTAATGTAAACTACGATTCAAGCGTTGTAAAGCTAAATGCTGACAGCATAGATTTGTCAAATCTTGCAGGCCCTATGTATAATGCTGATATTCAAAATCAGATAAAATTCCTTTCTTCTGCTGCTACTGATGTAAATAACTTTACAAAGGAAAAGCTTCTGTTCTCTTGCGAATTTGAGGTTTTAAAGGCTTCATCAAGTGAGGTAACAATTAACGTTGTTGATATATTGGACAACGATGTTTTAAGTATTCCTAGCAATAAATATACTATCAGAGCTACAGTAGAAAAGCTATAATACTATAAATTTAAAATATTACGTGTTAAACCCTCCTGTTGCGTTAATGCAATGGGAGGGTTTTGTAAATGGGTATATAATTAAATAGTATTAGAATAATTTTGTTTGATTTGTATAAGTTTTTTTTTGAAAATTTAATTATATGTTATATTGAATTGTTATAAGCGAAATAGTATAATATCATTAATAGCTTAGCTTATTAATCGTTTAGGTATAATAATTAAATTTGCATTACCAAAAATCAAAATAAAGGAGTGTAGCCCTACGAAAAAAATTATAATTTCTTTTATCTGTGTTGCAATGCTGGCGTTAAATGGCTGTAGCGTTGCCGACTCTGATAATACCAACCCAACCGAAGCAAGCACAGTCGAAGCAGAAATAGGTACATCAGAATATAACATTTTAGAGGAATACAGCTCATATTTTAATGATAATAAGGTATCTGCTGAAAATGTAGAGCTTAAGCCTAGCGATATACCATTTTGTCAATTTTTTTCTGAGAGAGAAATAACCAGCTCAGGGTTAATTTCAACTACCATAGAAAGCGTTGAAGAGCAGTATGGTCTGAAATATTTGCGTAAAAGCAAGGATATAGTTAACGGAGCAGATTTTGTTTATTCTATACACCCTGTAAAAAACGGTGACAGCCTTTGGTATCTGGTTTTTACATATAATATGAATGGCTATGTTATAGATTCATTTTGCAGTGATAAGATTTTGTCAATTAATGATTTTCTAGATATAAAGAAAGGCGAGTCAACCTTTGATGATGTTTACAAAATAGATAATACTGTTAGTATTGATAGCGAGCTGAATTTTACACATCATAAATGCTATAAGGGCTATGAGGTTGTTGTTGAATACCAGCAGTCTGGTGAGGATTATATAGTATCAGATATATACACAAATGCTGATAAGGTAAGAATTACAGCAAATATGTTAATGCAGGATTTAGAGCTTTTTAATTAACATCAAAAAATAGACTACGAGCCTTTCTTAAAAGTGAATAGCACCAAATAAATTGCCACCAGACAACCTTTAATTATTAGTTGTTTGGTGGCAAAAAGTTTATATTTATTGTTTGTTAAAAAAGTCATTGCATTTAGATATTGAAATAAATTTAAAATGTGTTTAGTGTTATATAAGCTATCTATCAGCAACGCTCTAAAATGTTTTGTACAGTTGTGATTACTCCTGCTGTGAATAATATAGGAGCTAAAACAGCCTCAACTATGAAAGCGATTTTAGTGATTATCTGAAAAAATTTAAAGCTAGTGGAGCTTGCAGTTGTTTTAAATAAATCTCCCTTTGATAAGAAAATCGCTAAAAAATCCACAATTAAGAAAACACTAATTAATAAAGGAACTGTAATAACAGAAGGAGCACCGAATAAATTTATAGAAGTAATAATTAAGATTACTTCTATAAAAAAGGATACAGTCATTGCAAACATTCTCATAAAATGAGTCTTATATTTTTTCATAATTAAATCGCCTCGCTATTTATATACTGTTTTTATTTGCTTGTAAATCTATGCTGTAAAAATAAAGGTATTAACCACCAGGCAAGGTGTCTACAAAAACCTTTTCTACAATTCCGTCAGAATTGTATTGCACCCAATAGTAATAGGGTAGATGGCTTGGCATAACCATACTGTTATCCTCGTAAAGAAAATATCCTACTGTGCCACCCTTTGTTCCAAAATTGCCGTCATAATTATAATTTCCGTATCTGCCACGGTCAAATTCACCGTATCTGCTTCTTACGTTTTCAATGCTGTTTTCTACAATCCACCAATCATTATATTGGTAATAGGTTGAATGTGAGGCAACAAACAACGCTACAGCTGAAATAATTGCAGTAATAGCTGTAGCTATAATTATTTTTGTCTTTTCACGTAACATTCGGTATCAACTCCTGATTAAATAAAAGATTAAATGTTAATTAGAATTATCTTTGTCAATATCAAGTATGATTTCACCATTTTCTTCCTCAAAGGCTTTAATACATTGGCGAATTAAGTAAATAATCTGACCATTAGCAGAACGTCCCTCGTATTTAGCTATATAACGCAATTTTCCGTGTATTTCAGGAGCTACTTCAATTCCTAAATGCTTGTTGTTTTTATTTCTCAAAACAATCACCACCATAATTTAATAGAATTGATTATTTTATTCTCTTCTTATCTTCCTATCTTTTTCTTTTTTAGCTCTATATCTAGTAGTTTTTTACGATAAGAAGCTCTCTCCTTTTCTATCCATATTTGATATTTTTTGTTGTATTTTCCGAGAAGTATAGGAATAATACCAATTAATATAAAAAGTACCGAAATTATTCCCCATATGCCAAAGCATAAAGGTATATTATATTTTTCATAATCCTGTGGAAGAGTGCTTACAAAGCCTAAAAGAAAAAACGAACCTATACCTAAGCCTATGTATATTTTTCCAATTTGATTAAAAAAGCTTACACCCTCATTTACCTTTGTGCAGGGTTTCTTTTTATCCTTGTTTACCTTTGAGTTAGCTTTCCTTTTGTTTCTCTTATGGTTTTTACTCATTATATCACCTCAATGTAGTATTATAGCATATTTTGTGAAAAAACAATATATAGGCAATGTTATAGATGAAAAAATATCTTGCTTTCAGTCTTACTCTGTAAAATTTCATACTTCTTATTGTTAAGACCTTAAATCTGTGGTAAAATTAAAATATATATCATTTTGTAATATAGATTTTTATTTATACAAATTTTAGGAAAGAGGGAATAAAATGTCAGTTACAGTAAAATTGATAGCACATACACCTAATCCTGAACAGGTTGTTGCAGCTGCTGCAAAGCTATGCTATTCACCGTCTAAAATAGATAATATATTAGAGGGCTTAGATGAAGAAAAAAGTCGTTCATTTGTAGAAATGCTTGCGTCTATAGGTCACGAAAGCCCTATGGAGCACGTAAGCTTTACCTTTGGTATTGACGGTATTTCAAGAGCCTGCTCACATCAGCTTGTAAGACACAGAATAGCCTCCTATAGTCAGCAATCACAGCGTTATGTAGACGGTAACAAATTCGACTTTGTAACACCTCCGTCAATCGCAAATTGTCCAGAGGCTTTAGAGGAGTATAACAAGGCTATTCAGGCACAAAGTAAAGCGTATTCAATAGTAAGAGATACCTTGGTTTATAATAGTATAAAAGAGAGTGATGACGGAAAATCACTTACAGGTACACAGCAGGAGGTTATAGAGCAGTATAAGGAGATAAACAAGGCACAGTGTAATGCCTTTGTAAAGAAAGCTAACGAGGACGCAAGATTTATACTGCCTAACGCTTGTACAACATCAATTGTTGTAACTATGAATGTAAGGTCTTTACATAACTTTTTTGACCATAGATGCTGTAACAGAGCACAGTGGGAGATAAGAGAGGTAGCAGTAGAAATGCTTAAGCTATGTAAAGAGGTTGCTCCGTCACTATTTACAAATGCAGGGCCTCGTTGCCTGCGTGGTGCTTGCCCAGAGGGTAAAATGACCTGTGGCAAGGCAAAAGAGGTAAAAGCGTTTTTTGCCGAGCTTAATGGCAATATTAATAAATAATGGGATTAAATAAATCCTATATTAAGAGGTAAACCTATGAATAAAGGAAAATTAATTGTAATTGAAGGCTTAGACGGTAGTGGCAAGGGTACACAAACTGCCTTGCTTACAAAGGCTCTGGCTGATATGAACATAAAGGTTAAGCAGGTTAGCTTTCCAGACTATGACAATCCGTCATCAGCACTTGTAAAGATGTATCTGAATGGAGCTTTAGGCAGTAAGCCTGGTGATGTAAACGCATACGCTGCTTCGTCCTTTTATGCAGTAGACAGATATGCAAGCTATAAGCAGTTTTGGCAAAGCGACTATGAGTCTGGCACAGTAATTCTTGCAGACAGATATGCAACATCAAATGCTATTTATCAGCTTTCTAAATTAGAAGAAAATGAACGCAACAGCTTTTTAAGCTGGCTTGAGTTTTATGAATATAACCAGCTTCAATTACCAAAGCCCGACGCTGTAATATATCTTGATATGCCTATCGAAATCTCTCAACAGCTTTTAAGTAAGCGTTATAATGGCGATGATAACAAAAAGGATTTACACGAAAGTAATTTTGAATTTCTTAAGCAGTGCAGAAGGTCAGCCTTATATGCATTAAAACAGCAGGGCTGGAGTCTTGTGGAATGCTCAAGGGATAACGAGCCACGCAGTATAGAGGATATACATAATGATGTTTTACAGCTGGTACTTAATGCATTAAAATAATCATAGTGGCTTGTATGCGAATAAAGGATGTATAAAAATGGAATTATTTAGAAAGCCCGAGCTTGACGACAGGCTATGGGTTAATGAAATTATAAAGAGTAAAGATGTAATGAATTGTGACGCTCCGTTTGGTACTACCTATATCTGGAGAGATGAATACGGAACAAAAATATGCAGATTTAAGGATTTCTACCTTGTTGCATATACCTTTGATGAGGGCTATATCTATTTTGATTATCCAATAGGTAACGGAGATGTAAAAGAGGCTATTGATTTTATGATAGCCTATGCAAAGGAAAAGGGGCTTAAATATAGTATAAGTGCCTCGGGTGAGGCTCAGGCTGAAATGCTACGCAGTATATTAACTGACGACTATAAAGAAAGAACAATGCGTGACAATGCCGAATATATCTATTTGTCAGAAAAGCTGGCTTACCTAAAGGGCAGAAAATACCACAGCAAGCGTAATCACTTTTCTGGCTTTGAGAAAAGCTACAAATATACAACAGAGCCTTTGGGTGAGCATAATTTCAGTGACGCACTAAAGGTAAATGACAGCTGGTGTATGGAGCGAGGAGGGCACAATGGCTCGGGTAATATAAGTGAATGCTGTGCAATACGAACAGCGTTCAAGCATTTTAATGAGCTTGGCTTTAGTGGAATGCTTTTAAGAGTTGACGGTGCTCCTGTGGCTATGACAATGGGTGAGGCTGTAAGCAATGATTGCTATGTGGTTCATTTTGAAAAGGCTATAAGTGGCATAAATGGAGCATATACAGCTATAAATAAGCTTTTTGCGGCTACTCTTACAGATTATAAATATATTAACCGTGAAGAGGATATGGGAATTGAGGGCTTACGAAAGGCAAAGCTTTCATATAAGCCTGAAATATTATTAGAAAAATTTGTTTTCAGCAAGGATTAAAAGGGTTGATTAGATGAAGTTTTTTTCACCTGATGAAGGGTATCTGCAACAGATAAAAAATCTGTGTGCAGTTTGCTTTGATATGGAAATAGAAGAGGTGAATTATGTTTTTGAGCAGGGGTATATATCTACCGATATTTGCTATGCAATAGAGGATGAAGAAAAAATTTGCTGTATGCTTTTTACTGTACCGTGTGATATTACCATTGACGGAGAGAAGAAAAAAGGTCATTATATATATGGTGCGTGTACTTTGCCAGAATACAGACATCGTGGACTTATGCACAGGCTTATAGATTATGCCAATAAGCAAACAGCAGAAAAGGGAGATGAATTTTCTGCACTGCTACCTGCAAACAGAGGATTATATGACTTTTATAGCGATATGGGCTATCGTACCCTGTTTGTGGCACGAAATAAGCTGATAAGCAAAGACGAGCTACCCGATTTACATTCAGATGTAGTCTACCAAAATGATATTTCTATAACAGAAATGGACAGGCTGAGGGATAAATTGTGCAGTAAATATACGGGCTCTGTTATATACAGTAAAGAAATTCTATCCTACGCTGTAAGCTACGCAAAGGAATGCAGGGGTGGTGCTATACAGTGCGACGATGGATATATTATCTATGCCTATGACGATGATAAGCTTATTGTTATAGAATTGATGTGCGATATTGAAAGGCTTGCAACTATGCTTGGTATTTTAAAGGAGCTTTGCACTGCAAAGCATATAATGCTAAGGCTACCACCATGGCTGTCTGATGATTGTGATAGCTTTGGTATGGTAAAAATTCTTAGAGATATAGACACAGCAGAATTTAACAATGCTTATTTAGGGCTAACCTTCGATTAAGGACTGCTTAAAAATAATGTTTTTGTTTTTACAGTTTGATAAATTATAGAAAATTCAATGCTATAAAAGGAGAATGAAAAATGGTTTATGTTTTTTTAGCACATGGTTTTGAAACAACCGAGGCACTTACAACAGTAGATATTTTGCGTAGAGGTAAGGTAGATGTTAAAACTGTAGCTGTTGGTACAGAGGATAACGTTGTAACATCTTCACATAATATACAGGTAGTAGCTGATATAAACGAAAAGGAGCTAAGCAAAGAGAATTTACAGGGTGTTATTTTACCTGGTGGTATGCCTGGCACACTTAATTTAGCAAAGTCTGAGGCTGTTCAGAAATACACTATTTATTGCTATGAAAATAAATTAATAGTTGGTGCTATATGTGCAGCACCGTCTATACTTGGCAAGCTTGGAATTTTACAGGGTAAAAACGCAGTTTGCTTCCCTGGCTTTGAGGACGAGCTAAAGGGCTCTGTAATTTCTGAGGATTTTGTAGTAACAGATGGCTTAGTTGTTACAGGTAAGGGTATGGGTGCTACAATTCCTTTTGCTTTACAGCTGTTAGAGCTGTTTAAGGATTCAGAAACAGCCAATAATGTACATAGCTCTTTACAGTGCCCATACTGATATGCTGAAAAATACAGTAAAGACCTGTAAAAATTCCTTAAGAAAAAAATACAAGACTATACGCAATAATATAGGCGAAAATAAACGCAGAGAGTATAGTAAGAAAATTGCAGAGGAGCTGTTTTTGCTGGAGTCTTATCAGCGTGCAGATACTGTGCTTGCGTATGCCTCTATTGGAGCTGAGGTTGAAACCTTTTCGATTATAAATAACGCACTTGAAAACGGAAAAAGAATAGCCTTACCATACTGTATACCGAATACAAGCCTTATGGAATTTTATTACATTAATAATATTTCAGAGCTGAAAAAGGGTAGCTTTGGAGTGTTAGAGCCTGACCCTGACAGCTGTGAAAAATATAATGGTGAAAAGGCTATTATATTAGTGCCAGCTTTGGCGTTTGACATAAAGGGCTACAGAATGGGCTATGGCAAGGGCTATTACGACAGATTTTTAAATGGCTTTACAGGCAAAAGTATTGGCTTGTGCTATAGCAAATGTATTAGTCGCTGTATTTTTCGTAATTGGTACGACAAACAGGTTGATTGCATAATTACAGATAATTTTACAAAATTTATTGCAAAATAATAAACTTTAGGTTATTATATAGAGTGATAAAAAGCAAAGGCTGTGCTGAATATTATGTTTGGTGATATACAGCAAAAACTATTAAGTCTTATACGACTTGAAGAAAGGAACAGCTATATGAGTGATGATTTCAAAATGGATTTTTCTGCAGAAATAGAAGCTGCAAGAAAAAAACGAGTAAATGCTTTTAAGCTGGATATTGAAGCGTCTGAGTCTAAAAAGGAAGAGGATAGCTTTGCTATCTCTGAAAAAGACAATGGTGAAGCAAGCGATAACAGCTCTGTTATAGATACAGAGGCACCATCAAGAATGATGGCAGATGATTTTTCTGAAAAATATTCCCTGCATAAATATACTGACGCAAACCAGATTGAAGAAAATGACAATCTTACAGATTTGCAGTTTGACGGGGAAGAAAGAGCTGTTGTAGATGACTCTGATGAAATTTCGAGCTTCTCTAATGCTGAGCAAAAGCACAGAATGGATAGGGAAGAGCGAAAGGCTATAAAAGCATATAAAAAGTCAGACAAAAAACGTCAGAAGGAAAAGGCAGAGAAAAACAGTGCAATGTTCCGTGCAATATGGTTCTGTATGGTTTTGGCTATATCTATTGTTTTAAGTATGGGTCTGTGGAACGGAATAAGCGATCTGCTTGGTATAAGCAGACCACAGGAGGGCGAAACTATAATAGTAGAGGTTCCTGAGAATGCAAACTTTGAGCAGATTATTACTCTTTTAACAGAGAATCAGCTTATTAAAGAAGAGGATTTCTTCAGACTATATGCTACCTTTACAAATTCAACAGATGGCTTTGAAGAGGGCATAAAAACAATGCGTGCTAATATGGACTATGAGGAAATTCTTAATACATTGCAGTCAGGTCCTTCTCGTACAGAAACAGTTACTGTACAGTTTAAAGAGGGTATGTCTGTAAGACAGATTGCTGAGGCTCTTGAGGATAAAAAGGTTTGTAAGGCAGACAAGTTCCTTGAGCTTTGTAATTCTGATATTTTTGACGAGGACTTTACATTCCTTGCAGAAATTCCTGAAAATGAGCAATGTGTTTATAAGCTTGAGGGATATTTATTCCCAGATACTTATGAGTTCTACATAGGTGAGGACGCAGAGGACTCTATAAGAAGATTTTTAAATAACTTTGAATACAAGATTTGTACCTCTACAAGTACAGTAAGTGGATACACTGACGCTGTAAGTATTGAAACAGTTATTAAGGATAAGGGTATGACTATTCACGATGTTATAAGAATGTCAGCTCTTGTACAGGCAGAGGCAGCTAACATAAATGATATGTATGTTGTATCATCTGTATTCTATAACAGACTAGATACAGTAGAATATGGTGGTGTATCACCATATGGCGATTATGATTTGGATAAGCTGAAGTCAGACGCTACACTATATTATCCTTACAGTGCACAGGAGGATATACCTGCTGAGGTTGTAGCTACCTTTAAGAGTAATTACAATACCTATAATATATCAGGACTAACACCAGGTGCAATTTGTAACCCTGGCTTAGATGCTATTGACGCAGCTATTTATCCTGATAGCACAGATTATTACTACTTCTGTCATAAGGCACCAACAGCAACAGACGGTGCTAAGCCATACTATGCTTCTACATTCTCAGAGCATCAGGTTAATATGGTTGAGGCAGGCTTGGCGTAATATAAGCCTGAACGCTATTACAAATAAACGGCTTTCCGTTTTTCGGGAAGCCGTTTTTGAATATGGAAATTAAGAGCTAGAGAAATTTGGGTTTGTCGGTGTGAGCTAACACTCACACCAGAGGAAAGACAGCTTAAAAGTTTTGATTAAACTTTTTCAAAAGTTTATGGGTCGAGGGCAAAGCCCTCGTGGGATTTTAAAGGGCAAAGCCCTTTAACTTCTCGTTAATTCCTAAAATGC
>JAXJTP010000101.1:0-2895 GCA_036309525.1 Acutalibacteraceae bacterium
GCCCTTTAACTTCTCGTGATTATTAAAAATGCCGTGTACACGGCATTTTTAGGAAAAACTATGAGTTAAGGACTCCGTCCTTAAAACCTGTAAGGGGTTTCACCCCTTAACCCCAAAAGCCTTTGAAAAGGCTTTACCCAAACTTCAAGTTTTGGTTTGTGCTAATCCATAACTCCCCTACAAACCCAAATTTATTTCTGAATATTAAATAAAGCTTAGTATTATTTCAAAGCTTTATTATAAAAAAAGGGATAAACATAATAAATGCTTATCCCTTGAATATTAAAAATTAGTATTACTCGTAAAGTGGATACTTGTTGCAGATTTCTGTAACACCTGCACGAACAGCGTCTGCATTGCCCTCGAAATCCTCGATTATCATAGCGATGAATTCTGCAATCTTGTCCATATCTGCCTCAACTAAGCCTCTTGTTGTAACAGCTGCTGTACCTATACGGATACCACTTGTTACGAATGGACTGCGTGGCTCGTTAGGAACAGTATTCTTGTTTACTGTGATATAAACCTCGTCAAGTCTGTGCTCAAGCTCTTTACCTGTAAGCTCAGTATCACGAAGGTCAAGTAGCATAACGTGGTTGTCTGTGCCACCACTAACAAGCTTTAAGCCTCTGCTTGTTAAGCCATTTGCAAGAGCCTGTGCATTCTTTACAATCTGCTCACCATAAGCCTTAAACTCTGGCTTTAGAGCCTCACCTAGACATACAGCCTTAGCAGCTATTGTGTGCATTAAAGGACCACCCTGTGTACCTGGGAAGATAGCCTTATCAATCTGCTTAGCGTGCTCCTCGTGGCATAGAATCATACCACCTCTTGGGCCTCTTAGTGTTTTATGTGTAGTAGTTGTAACAAAGTGAGCATACTCAACTGGGTTAGGATGTACACCAGCAGCAACAAGACCTGCAATGTGTGCCATATCTACCATCAGATATGCTCCAACCTCGTCAGCAATCTCTCTGAATTTCTTAAAATCAATAACTCTTGGGTAAGCACTAGCACCACAAACGATCATAGCAGGCTTGCACTCCTTAGCAATCTCTAAAACCTTGTCATAGTCAATGCAGTGTGTTTCTGGATCTACACCATAAGGAACAAAGTTGAAGTAGCTACCTGACATATTTACAGGT
Source organism: Acutalibacteraceae bacterium (assembly GCA_036309525.1). GTDB lineage: Bacteria > Bacillota > Clostridia > Oscillospirales > Acutalibacteraceae > CAG-964. The sequence goes on from JAXJTP010000101.1 coordinate 1,146, forward strand.
GAACCATGTGTAAGGTGACCACCCTCGTTAAGGTTCATACCCATTACTGTGTCGCCTGGCTTTAGCATTGCAAAGTAAACAGCCATATTAGCCTGTGCACCAGAGTGTGGCTGTACATTAGCGTGCTCTGCACCAAAAAGCTCGCAAGCTCTTTTTCTTGCAATCTCCTCTACAATGTCAACGCACTGACATCCACCGTAGTAACGCTTGCCTGGATAGCCCTCTGCATATTTATTTGTAAGCACACTGCCCATAGCTGCCATAACAGCAGGTGAAACTATATTTTCAGAAGCAATAAGCTCAAGATTTCTCTTTTGTCTTTTTAGCTCCTGCTCCATAGCCTGAGCAACGTCGCTGTCGTATTCATTTACAAATCCAATTGTATCTAAAACATCATTGTACATTGGTATTTCTCCTTACATTTTAAAATCAAGGTGATAACACACCTAGTATAATCACATTATACTCCAAAAGATACATATTTTCAAGCTGTATTTACAAGTTTGTATCACAATAAATGTAGCACCTATAAAAATATTAGATTAATACATTTTATGATTCAAAAAATTATTCCACCAATCATTAAAAACGACTGGTGGAATAATTTTACTGAGTATTTTTCGACCTACTTAAAAGCATAAACTATATTATACAACTATCAAACAAATCTTTTTACTTATTAATGTGTTGCATCTACACCACCAGCTAAGGGCTTATGGTGTAGACGCCCTTAATCATATATACCGTTTATTCTGCTATTCAGAATAATAAAAATTTAGGTCAAATTTTTACAGGAGCGATGCAGGACACCGTTGACAGAAATCTCAGTAAAACTGCAAAAAGTGCGAGAAATCACAGTAAATATATAAATCTGAAAATTTCTGAAACGGTAACAAATTAAAAACTTACGAATAATAGTTACCAGCTGAAAAGGCAATCAAAAATATCGCCGATAACAAAATTCCTGCATAGTATTTTTAATCTAGCTTAATATCACGGCTCAAGTGATATTGCTATTATAGAATAGCATAACTTTTATATTTTTTTGATTTTGTTGCGTGAAATGCATTCTTATTGCGTAAAATACATAACTAAACATTAATTTTGCAAAATTATACATAATACAGGCTAAAGCTATAGCTATTATCAGCCCTGCTTAAAGCCCTCAGTTTGCAATAGTTTTAGCTTTCATAACAAAAATATATCGGCTATTAGCTTTTAATAAATAACATAATACACTATACTAATTTGTTTAACTATCTGTATTTTGAAATTAAGCGTGAATTTTCATACTGAATTCCGTTTTGAATTTTACGGTGAAGATTACTTTTAAAAATTAAATTAAAAATTAAATTAAAAATTTTAAAAAAAGTGTTGACATTTGTTTGTATATATGTTATATTAATTAAGCGTTAGGCGAGAGCTTAAAAACAAATACGCTGGTGTAGCTCAGTTGGTAGAGCAGCTGATTTGTAATCAGCAGGTCGGGGGTTCGAGTCCGTCCACCAGCTCCAAGGCTACTAACTGGTTTAGTAGCCTTTTAATTTACCAAACTAAATATGGGAGATTTCCCGAGTGGCCAAAGGGGACAGACTGTAAATCTGCTGGCTATGCCTTCGGTGGTTCGAATCCACCATCTCCCACCAAGAAACAGATGTTATTAGGTTAACATCTGTTTTTTTTATTTATAAAAGCTTGAGTGGATTCGAACTACAGAAATGGGAGCGAACACAGTGCGAAAGCACTGTAA
>JAXJTP010000102.1:0-5729 GCA_036309525.1 Acutalibacteraceae bacterium
AAAAGTTTAATCAAAACTTTTAAGCTGTTTTTCCTTTGGTGTGAGCGACAGCTCACACCTACAAACCCAAATCTCTATTAATCATCTGCATTATAAATATACACTACCTATAATGCAAAAAATATCAGTTTTTGATGTCTATTAAAACAGTTTTATTACGCTTTTCAAGGCAACGCACAATAAGTGGACGTAGCTCAGAAGCAAGATAGAGTGAGCCACAAACTAATAAGGCACCGTCATCTGTTGCAAGGTCTAAGCCCTTTTCGATAGCATCAGTAAAGCTATCCATAGGGTATACCATATCAAAAAATTTAACAGCCTTTTCAGCAAGCTCTTCGCTTGTCTGCTTGCGTGGGTTGTCTGGCTCAAGAGTAATTACAGAATCAATTAAACCGTCAAGATATTCCAAGGATGAATTACTATCCTTATCCTTTAGCATACCCATAATACATACGATTTTTTTGTTTGGTAAATACTGCTTAATCGCCTCTGCAAGTGCCTCCATTCCGTTAGGATTGTGTGCACCGTCAATAAGTACAACAGGCTCCTTGCATAACAGCTCAAGTCTTGCAGGCATTTCAGCATTTGAAAAGCCCTCTGTTAAAGCATTGTCAGTTATATTAAAGCCATAGCTTTTTCTTAATTGCTCAATAGCACCCAGTGCAAGTCTTGCATTTTTAGTCTGGTGCTGTCCTATAAGGTGTATTGTAAGCTCGTTGCTGTTGTAGGTGAATTTTGTATGCTCAATGCTTTTTTCTGTTATTTCAATATCAATTTCATCGGCATAGGTTATAGTGTTACCTTGCTTAGTTGCTGTATTTGTTATAACGGTATCAGCAATATCACCCTGACGGAAATATACAGTGGTTGAATTTTCTTTTATAATACCAGCCTTCTGACCAGCAATTTCTTCCAGAGTATCACCAAGCACAGCAGTGTGGTCGTAGCTTATTGAGGTTATAACAGATACAAGAGTATCCTTTACAACATTTGTACAATCAAGAGAGCCACCTAAGCCTGTTTCTAGCACTACAATGTCACAGTTGCTTTCTGCATACCATTTGAATGCAAGTGCAGTTATATACTCAAATTCTGTAATGATTACCCCTTTTTCTTTAAGCTGTTCAATTAAAGGATAGGTTTCCTCTACACAGCGTGTAAGCTCCTGCTTGCTTATCATCTCGTTGTTTATTTGTATACGCTCTCTGAAATCTATAATGAAAGGAGAAATAAATAAGCCTGTTTTATAGCCAGAGGAGATAAGCACAGAAGAAATCATCTTGCTTGTTGAGCCCTTTCCATTTGTGCCAGCAATGTGTACATATTTAAGCTTGTCCTGAGGATTACCCATCATTTCAAGTAGCTCAAGTATTCTGTCAAGCCCTGGTCTTGAGCCAAACAGCATAAGAGAATTTATTTTTGAAATAGCCTCGTTATAGTACATTTTTAATTGCCTCCCTCAGTTATAGCCTTGTATATATTTCCTTTTTTTATTCCTGTAAGCTTTGCTGTTCTTTTGGTAGCCTCGCTTATTGATATATCTTCGTTTTCGGCCATAGCTACAGCCATTTTTACAGCGTCATCAAGAGTATATTCCTCTGTGTTTTCTTCTATTGTTGCACCCTCTATTATAAGCACAATTTCACCCTTTAAAGGAGCTTCCTTGTAATCCTCTACTGCCTTTTGTAATGTAGTAGAGATAACCTCCTCGTGGATTTTTGTCAGCTCACGAACAATAGAAATTTTTCTGTCACCAAAGCAATCAAGCATATCCTTTAATGTAGCATTTAGCTTGTGAGGTGCTTCGTAGAAAATCATAGTTCTTTTTTCATTTTTTACCTCGTTAAGGTGTTCTTTTCTGCTCTTTTTATTTACGCTTAAAAAGCCCTCAAAGGTAAATCTGCCAGTAGGCAGACCCGAAATAGCAAGTGCAGATATAACAGCACTTGGGCCTGGAACAACCTGTGTAGCTATGTTATATTCAATGCACTGCTTTATAAGCATTTCTCCTGGGTCAGAAATGCAAGGCATACCTGCGTCGGTAACAATTGCACAATTCTCACCGTTTAAAATACGCTGACAAATTATTTCTCCACGCTCGTGCTTGTTATGCTCAAAATAGCTTACCATAGGCTTTTTTATTCCAAAATGATTAAGTAGCTTCAGGGTAACTCGTGTATCCTCTGCTGCTATAAAATCAACCTCCTCAAGCGTTGATAATGCTCTAGGGGATATGTCACCTAAATTTCCGATAGGAGTACCTACCACATATAAAGTTCCACTCATTATGTCAACTCCTTAAATGAACCATAAATTTTCATCATCTCCTCAGAGAATTCGCCATACTCGTTTTCTATAAGTAGTGCTGGTAATACTACCAGACCACCCTCTTTTGCTCCTCTTTTGCCCTCTATTAAAAATAGCTTAGGTGCCTTGTCCTTGCGTTGCTGTACCATTCTTAATCGCTTAGGCTCAACAGAATATTTTCTGAATGCTGTTATAACATCTGTTAGTCGTTCGGGACGCAGACAAAGACAAAATCTGCCGTTGAACCTTAAAAGGGAAGAGGCACTTTTTACTACATCGTCTATTGTACAGCTACTTTCGTGGCGAATAATAGAATGTGAATGTCCACTGCTTACCACACCTGTACCAATAGGCTTATAAGGAGGGTTGCACACTACAACATCAAAATATCCAAATGGTAATGTACCCTTAAGCTCTTTAAGGTCTTTGTTGATAACAGTAATTTTATCCTCAAGCTTATTAAGCTTAACAGAACGCATTGCCATATCTGCACCGTTTTCTTGAATTTCAACAGCGTAAATTTGCTTTGGAGCATTTTCTCTGCACCAAAGCAAAGGAATAGTACCACAGCCTGTACCTAAATCAACAGTCTTATCCTTAGCTTTAGGCTTTGCAAAGTCAGCTAATAATATAGTATCAGTGAAAAAGTGATGTTCGTCAGATACTATTACATTTATACCATTACCAAGTGGTTGAAGCTCTTCGTAATCCTTTAGCAAGCCAAGCACCTCCTGAAATTTCATTATTCAATATATTATAACAGCAGTTGACAATATATTCAAGCAGTGCAAATGCTTGTAGATTATATGTGATAATTATTATTTGATAAATATATACTTTTGCCAAATTCTTGAATAATTTTAATATATATGTTAAAATAAAATTCTTATTAGAATAAAAATCGGAGTTGAGTTTTATGGAATATATTTTTAGTGACAGAGTAAGTGCTTTAAAGCCATCTGCAATCAGAGAAATTTTTAAATATGCAGCAGACCCAGAGGTTATTTCATTATCAGCAGGTAACCCAGCACCAGACGCATTTCCTAGTGAAGAAATTGCAGAAATCTCTGCAAGAATACTAAAGGAAAAGCCAATTGACGCACTTCAGTACAGTGTTACAGAGGGCTATGCTCCTTTAAGAAATTATTTAAAGGACTATATGAAGGAAAAGCACAATATCGGTAACGAAAACGATGACCTTATAATTACATCAGGTGCACAGCAGATTATGGATTTGGCTACAAAGTCACTTTGTAACGAGGGTGATGTTGTTATATGCGAAGCACCAAGCTTTATAGGCTCTCTTAATTCTTTCCGTTCATATAATGTTAAGCTGGTAGGTGTTCCAGTAGAGTCAGACGGTATGAATATAGAGGCTCTTGAAGAAAAGCTAAAAACAGAAAAGAATGTAAAATTTATATATGTTATCCCTAATTTCCAGAATCCTTCTGGCGTAACAACAAGCCTTGAAAAGCGTAAGGCTATATATAAGCTTGCAAAGGAGTATGGTGTACTTATTATAGAGGATAACCCATATGGTGACCTGCGTTATTCTGGTGAGTATGTACCTTCTATCAAGTCACTTGATACAGACGGAATTGTTATATATGCAGGCTCATTCTCAAAGGTAATTTCACCTGGTATGCGTGTGGGCTGGTGTGTTGCACCATCTGCAATTATTCAGAAAATGGTTGTTTGTAAGCAGGGACAGGATGTTCACACAAATATCTGGTCACAAATGGTTGCTTACGAGTTTGTAACAAAGTACGATTTTGACGCTCACCTTGAAAAGCTAAGAAAGCTATACAGCAAAAAAGCACAGCTTATGATGGATTTACTTGATGAGCATTTAGCACCTTATGTTACATACGACAAAATTGACGGTGGCTTGTTTATAATGTGTAAGCTACCTGATAATATAGATATGATGAAATTCTGCAAAGAGGCAGTATTAAGAAAGGTATGTGTTGTGCCTGGTAATGCATTTTTAGCAGATGAAAACGAGATTTCACATTCATTCAGAGTTAATTTCTCAACACCAACAGACGAACAGCTTGTAAAGGGTGTTAAGATATTGGGTGAGCTTGTAAAAGAGCTTTGTGAATAATAAGGAGTAGGAATAAATGGAACAGCAAACAGAAAAGAAAAAGGTTATATTCAGTGCTATTCAGCCAACAGGTACTATTACACTTGGTAACTATCTGGGTGCAATAAAAAACTGGATTAAGCTACAGGACGAGTTTAAATGTATTTATGCTCTTGCAGATTTACACGCTATTACAGTAAGACAGGAGCCAGCAAAGTTCAGAGCAAATGTTTATGAGGCTTATGCACTATTGCTTGCTTGTGGTGTAGATTTAGAAAAGAGTCTGTTCTTTATACAGAGCCACGTTAATACACACGCAGAGCTTGCTTGGTTGCTAAACTGCTATACACAGTATGGCGAGCTTTCAAGAATGACACAGTTTAAGGATAAATCTGCAAAGCATGCAGATAATATAAACGCAGGCTTGTTTACATACCCAGCACTTATGGCAGCAGATATTCTGCTTTATCAGGCAGACCTTGTACCAGTTGGTGCAGACCAGAAACAGCACCTTGAGCTTACAAGAAATATTGCAGAGCGTTTTAATGGTATATATGGTAACACCTTTAAGGTACCAGAGGGATATATACCAAAGGTAGGAGCAAGAGTAATGTCATTACAGGACCCTACAAAGAAGATGAGTAAATCAGACGAAAATGTAAACTCATATGTAGCTGTGCTTGATAAGCCAGAGGTTATTATGAAGAAATTTAAGCGTGCTGTTACTGACAGCGAGGCTTGTGTTCGCTTTGGAGAAGGCAAAGAGGGCATTAATAACCTAATGGGTATTTATTCATCTGTTACAGGTAAGACAAACGAAGAAATTGAAAAGGAATTTGAGGGCAGAGGCTACGGTGATTTCAAGGTTGCAGTTGGTGAGGCTGTTGTTGAGGAGCTAAGACCAATACAGGAGAACTTTGACAGACTAATCAAGGATAAGGCTTATCTAAAGGAATGCTATGATAAATCAGCAGATATAGCAAGAAAGATTTCTCAGAGAACAGTTGATAAGGCTATGAAGAAAATAGGCTTTGTTTTAAAATAATTCTTTAAATATTTTGACTATTCAAACGGTAACACAGAAATAAAGGACTGTGTTACCGTTTGTAGATTAGTAATATTTCTAATTTTAAAAATGCAAATTTGGGTTTGTAGGGCTAACGCACAAACTACGATAGAGAAAAACGTAAAGTTTAGGTCCAGCCTTTTTAAAGGCTGGTGGGGTTAAGGGGTGAAACCCCTTACAGGTTTTAAGGACGGAGTCCTTAACGCATAATTCTCTTTTTAAAATGCCGTTGAAAACGGCATTTTAAGGGAAAACTATGAGTTAAAGGGT
>JAXJTP010000103.1:0-5352 GCA_036309525.1 Acutalibacteraceae bacterium
CTTTGAAAAGGCTGAACCCAAACTTTAGGTTTTGGTTTGTGCTAATCCGTAACTCCCCTACAAACCCAAATTTGTAAATCACCAAATCAATCAGTGTCAAGCTTAAGTACAGCCATAAATGCCTCCTGTGGCACCTCTACGGTACCAAGCTGACGCATTCTCTTTTTACCCTCTTTCTGCTTTTCAAGTAGCTTCTTCTTACGGGTAATATCACCACCATAGCATTTTGCAAGTACGTCCTTACGCATAGCCTTAACTGTTTCTCTTGCTATAATTTTACTACCTATACAAGCCTGAATAGGCACCTCAAATAGCTGTCTTGGAATTTTCTCCTTTAGCTTTTCAGCCATTTTTCTTGCACGAGAAGGAGCCTTATCCTTATGAATAATAAATGAAAGTGCGTCTACAACCTCACCATTAAGCATAATATCAAGCTTAACAAGCTTACTTTCTGCATAGCCTGTAAGCTCATAGTCAAACGAAGCATAGCCACGTGTACGTGATTTAAGTGTATCGAAAAAGTCGTAAACAATCTCTGCAAGTGGTAGCACATAGTGAATATCTACACGGTCGTTGTCGATATATTTCATATCCTTGAATATACCTCTTCTATCCTGACAAAGCTCCATAATGTTACCCACATATTCAGATGGAGCATAGATATGAGAGCTTGTCATAGGCTCCTCTGCCATTGCGATAAGTGCAGGGTCTGGGTAGTTTGTAGGATTATCTATCATCTCAACAGAACCATCTGTTTTTGTTATTTTAAATATAACACTTGGTGCAGTTGTGATAAGGTCAAGATTATATTCTCTTTCAAGTCGCTCCTGAATAATTTCCATATGAAGCAGACCCAAAAAGCCACATCTGAAGCCAAAGCCAAGAGCTATTGAGGTTTCTGGCTCAAATGATAGTGATGCGTCGTTAAGCTTAAGCTTTTCAAGAGCGTCACGTAAATCTGAATATTTAGCACCATCAGCTGGGTATACACCACAGTAAACCATTGACTGAACCTCTCTGTAGCCAGGTAATGGCTCGCTTGCTGGAGCATTAGCCAGTGTTACAGTGTCGCCAACCTTTGCGTCCTGTACGCTTTTAATTGCAGCTGCAATATATCCAACCTCACCTGCACAAAGCTCGTTTGTAGGCTCAAGTGATGTTGCTCGCATATATCCAAGCTCTACTACTGTAAAGGTTGAGCCGGTAGCCATAAGCTTAATTTCATCACCACGCTTTACAACGCCGTCCTTTACTCTGATGTATATAATTACACCCTTATATGCATCATAATATGAGTCGAAAATAAGTGCCTGTAATGGCTTGCTGTCGTCACCTGTTGGTGCAGGTACATCAGCTACAATTCTTTCCATTACATCGTGAATATTTATGCCAGCCTTTGCAGAAATTTCTGGTGCGTCCTCGGCTGGTATGCCTATAACATCCTCAATTTCGTCCTTTACACGCTTAGGGTCGGCACTAGGTAAATCTATCTTATTTACAACAGGTACAATTTCCAGTCCACTGTCAACAGCAAGGTAGGTATTTGCAAGTGTTTGTGCCTCTATTCCCTGCGAAGCGTCTACTACAAGCACTGCACCCTCGCAGGCTGCAAGTGAACGGGATACCTCATAGTTAAAGTCAACGTGACCTGGTGTGTCTATAAGGTTAAATACATAGTTATTTCCGTCATCAGCCTTATAAAGAAGTGTAACTGCGTGTGCTTTAATTGTAATACCACGCTCACGCTCAAGATCCATATTATCAAGTAGCTGGTCTTCCATTTCTCTTAATGCAACTGACTCTGTTTGCTCAAGAATACGGTCAGCAAGCGTGCTTTTACCATGGTCAATATGTGCTATAATACTGAAGTTTCTGATTAATTCCTTTGGATAAGACATCCTACATCGCCTTTCGTTTTAAATTTATATTATTATTTTAATTACCTTCTGTTTTTTGAGCTTTATCTGCATAATATCTGCAAAAATCCTTCATACAACAAAGCTCACATTTTGGACTTCTTGCTGTACATACTGCTCTTCCGTGCAATACTATTCTGTGGCAAAAATCATTAGATTCCTCTGGTGGTAGCAAATTTCGCAAAAGCCTTTCTATTTTTACAGCGTCCTTTATATTGTGAAAGCCTAGCTTGCCTGTTATTCTTATGCAATGTGTATCTACCACAACAGCAGGCTTGTTAAATATATCACCTACAATAAGGTTTGCTGTTTTTCTGCCTATACCTGGTAAAGTAATAAGCTCTTCGATAGTATCAGGCACAGCTCCGTTAAAATTATCTCTTAATGCTATGCTCATTGCTACAATATCCCTTGCCTTTGTTTTGTACAGACCACAGCTTTTTATAAGCTCTTCAACATCAGCTACATCTGCGTTGGCAAATTCCTCTACATTTTTATATACTTCAAATAGCTTTGGTGTAACCATATTTACTCTTGCATCTGTACATTGTGCTGCCAATCTGGTTGCTATAAGCAGTTGCAAAGGATCGGTATAAACTAAAGAGCATATTGCATCGGGATATTCTGCCTTTAGTGCCTCTACTGCCATTAAGGCTCTTTCTTTATCTGTCAATCCTACAACCTCCTTATACTACAATAGACATCCTGTTGATAATCTATTCCATCATTCAAACAGCTCCTAGTATTAAAAAGCATTTTCTATTTATTTTACCACATTTTTTTTAATTTGTCAGCACCTAAAAAGGGTGTGCAGACTATTTTTTCTAGCCCACACACCCTTTTTACAAGCATTTTTAATCTGCTATTCTTACTCTGTAATCTCTTCTGTTACAGCCTCTGTTGCAGAGTCTGTTGTTTCTTCTGTTGATAGCTCGGTAGCTAATTCTTCATACTGGCTATAATCAATAGTTGGATCTTCCTTATACTCATATGTGCCAGCTAAAGCCTCAGCCTCGAATTTCTCGTATTCCTCTTTTGTTGCCTTTGTAAATTCTATTGGAGCACCACTTTGGTTAACTATAAGCTTATCTCCCTCTATTGTAGCAGAGAACTTCTCCTCTGTACCTGGCTTGATTTGCTCATAGTACATATTAGTACCACCTGGAGATAAGGTTACTATATCCTTACCATCGAAATTATACTTTTGAATACTTACCTGCTTCATACCAGGATAAACCACATTATCCTTTGTAAATCCATCATCTGTAAATTCCTTATATACAACAGTGCTTCCGTTTTCATATTTCCAATAGCCAACAATATCGTCATTCTTTGTAAACTCTGGTCCTTCAATATCAGGAATTTTTACAAAAGGTGACCACTTATAGGTAATTGGCTGATCCTCATAGCCTGCAATTGTAAGCTTCATAAACTTACCATCAATTAAATTACCTGTTATCTCATAATTTAATGTAAGGTTAGAGCCGTCCTGCATTGTAAAGGAATTAGCATTATATGTAAGCTCACATGATGATTCACTTGTAGCATAGCCGTTACCGTAGTAAACCTCCATACCCTTATCTGTAAATTTGTAATACTGCTTTGTTGAGTCATCCTCTGATTCAACTATCTCCTGTGTAGCCTCATCTATTGTAACAGGAACCCAAACGCCACTTTTGATAGACTTATTAAAGAAAGCATAATATACACCAAACGCAATAATAGCAACAACTAATATTGAAACAACTGCAATTATTGCCAGCTTTTTTGTTGACATTGGTTGTTTTTTATTTTCTGTAGTTACCTCAGCCTCAGCGTTTTCATCTGAACTGCTGTCTACATAATCCTCAAGCTCACCAAACTGAGATTCATAGCCCTCGCTTTCAGTATCCTTTTCTAGCTCATCAAAAATGTTACTTTCATTTTCATCTATGCTATCAGCAGGCTCCTGCTGTGCAACCTCTGTATCTTCATTTTCTAAGCTGTTAACCTCATTGCTCTGATCATCATTTTCGCTATCAAAGCAATCCTTTGCTAAAAAGTCTTTATCCTTTTCACTCATTATAATCTTCCTTTCTACTGCTATATAAACAATATTTTAATTATATTATATTTTGTTTTACGTTTCAAGGCTTTTAATAGTTTTTATTCATCACAGCTTGTAGGATTACAATAGATGTGTTACACCAAGAAAGATGAATCAGACCGTCGCTCTTGACAAATGAAATAAAAATGCAAAAAGAAGCAAGCCGACAGCGAGAAACTCAAGAACAAAAAGTAAAGAGAAGCTGTCGGAAGAAAAAATTGTAGCATTTTTAATAAATCATTTGTAAAGAGTAAATCGCAAGCGACGACTAGAAAATGCCTCTGCTCAAAATCTAAGAACAAAAAATAAAGCAAATAGGAAAAATCTGTGTTACAGTTAAATTCGCTAAAACAAAACTTATACAGAAAGGATTCCTATTTGCTATGAATACTGTAACACAAAAAATGAAGTTTCGTCAATCCCTGATTAAATACGCTGAAAAATATGGAGTAACAAAAGCAGCTGTCAAATACAATGTAAATCGTCAATATGTTCATCGTTGGAAAAAACGCTATGACGGTACACTTCAATCGTTAGCTGATAAATCACATAGACCTTTTCATCACCCTAATCAACATACAGAAGCTGAAATAAAGCTAATTAAAGATATGCGTAGAAGAAACCCTCACGCAGGGCTTGTAGTGTTTTGGGTTAAACTAAGACAAAGAGGATATACTCGAAGTATTACTGGATTGTACCGTGTTTTAAGGAAACTTGGTGAACCTAGAAAAACTCTGCCAAACCCTAAATATATACCTAAGCCATACGAAAAAATGTATTTCCCTGGTCAAAGAGTTCAAATTGATGTTAAATTCGTTCCATCAGCCTGTATCGTTGGTGATGCTAAAGGTGAGAAATTTTATCAATTTACAGCGATTGATGAATACTCTCGCTTTAGATATATTGAAGCTTTCAAAGAGCATAGCTCATATTCGTCAGCTACATTTCTTGAAAATATGCTGAAAGCTTTTCCTTTTCAGGTGCATTGCGTTCAGACTGATAATGGTCTAGAGTTCACTAAACGATTGCAAAAAGATAATGATTTAACCTTGTTTGAAAAGAAACTTCAAGAAAAAGGTATCAAACATAAATTGATTAAACCTTATACTCCTCGCCATAACGGTAAGGTTGAGCGTTCTCACAGAAAAGATAATGAGTATTTTTATGCTTCTCATAAATTTTACTCTTTTGATGATTTTAAAAAGCAATTAGCTGTTCACAACAGAAAATACAATAATTTTCCTATGCGTCCTCTTGGGTGGAAATCTCCTTCTGATTTCTTAAAGCATTTCCTCCAAACGGGCGAAGTTATTTTCTCCTAATGTGTAACATATCATTGACAAACCTACA
>JAXJTP010000104.1:0-22566 GCA_036309525.1 Acutalibacteraceae bacterium
GGACTCTGTCCTTGACCCACCACCCTTTAAAAAGGCTGGACCTAAACTTTACGTTTTTCTCTATCAGCGTTTGTGCGTTAGTTCGATAAACCCAAATTTGCACATATCTAGTTATACACCATAATCCCCTACATAAATATAAAAAATATCATAATGCTTGTATTCAAGTGCTATTTAGGGTATAATAAACAATATAATATTCCCAATAAAGGATGAAAACTGAATGAAGAATAAATTACGAATTATATCTACTTTTATTGTGGCACTTATAAGTATCAGTGTTTTTTCAGTTTCTGCAGGTGCTCAAGGGGTTTATGCTAATATTGAGTCCATCAGTACATATTTACAAATTCCAGAGGAATTTACTGTAACCTCAGCCGATATTTATGCAGACCAGTCACTTACTTATCAGGTGAATGCAGTTACAGCAGATAACGCAAATAATCTGATTATCACATCAGAGAAAACAAACGAGTCAGAGGATATTTTTAACTTCAAATATCTTGATAAAGAAAAGCTTAACAGCGAGCTTTCAAATATCAATTCTGGCAGTAATACATTGTGTGGTAGAATATACGATAATGTAACAAATTCTTGCTATAAAGAGCAGACAAATGCCATTGTGTTTAATCTTTTCAACAGAAATTCAACCAGCAACGCAATAGCATATACAGTAATAAACGGTCAGCTTATAACCGTGCAGTATATTTCTAACGATGGTGAATTAACCGTACAGGAAAAGGGTCTTTTTAATGAAATTGTAGACAGCCTTACTGTAAACCAGCTTTATCAAAAGCAAAAGGAATTTAAATTATCATCTGTTTTTGCAAAAATGCTACCTGTGGTTATTATATTTACAATTATAATTGCAGTATTGCTGTTTGTTTATTACGCAGGCAATGTAAGCTCTAAGAGAAAGTCAAGCAGACAGCTTGCAGATAAGTATTATGATGAGCTGAAGAATGAGGGCTTAATGGACGAGGCACACCACTCTGCCGACAATACAGAAAAGTCAGCTGATATTAATGTAGCCTCAACTGTAATCGAGCCATCAGAAAAGGTAAGACCAAAGGATTATCAGGGTGAAGCATCTGTTATGGATACAATGCATAAGCCACGCTTGATTGAAGATGAGTGGGAGGATGTTGACCTTGATAAGATGTTTGCTTTACCTGATGACCAGCCAGAAGATGATGAAGAAGAAAAGGTAACAGATGACTTTGAATCAATTACAGAAAATCCTTCAGAATACCTCAAGCCTGAAACAGAAGCAGTAGAAGTAGAAGATTACAGTGACACACCTGATACACCAGAGCCAAGCAAAGAAGAGCCAACAGCTGAGCCTGAAACTCAGTTTAACAGAGCAGACTCTGCAAAGAGATATGCAAAGCTCTTTATGGGCTCTGATGTTGAGCATAAGCAGGCTGACTCTTCACATAATAAGCAAGCAGACTCTGAATTTAATATGGACTCATATGCAAATGCAGATATAGAAACAGAGGGTACAACCTCACTTTCAAAAGAGGAAATCGCACGTCTTGAAGAAAGACACAGACAGCGTGTTCTTAAAAGAATCAGAGAGCGTAAGGGTAAGAGAAGAAAATCAAGAAGAAATACTACCGAGCAACGCTCAGCTTCTACACGACCATCAAACAGAAAGCGTCCTAGCCCAACACCAGATAATAGCTTGTTTGGTGAATTTGAGCTTGACAACTATTGGGATAAGTACAGAAATTAATAGGAGGTAAGCCTATGAGCACACTTTCAATTTTAAACGCAAGAGTTATTGACCCAGCAAATAATATCGATGATAAGCTTAATGTTTATATCGAAAACGGTAAAATAGCAGACATTAGCCGTACAGCACACAATGCAGATACTACAATTGACGCAAATGGTTTTGTTGTGGCACCTGGCTTGGTTGATATGCACGTACATTTGCGTGATCCAGGCTTTACAGAGAAAGAGGATATAATTACAGGCTGTAACGCTGCTTCAGCAGGTGGTGTAACAAGTCTGCTTGCTATGCCTAATACAAACCCTGTAACAGATTGTGCAGAGGTTGTTGAGTATATCAAGAAAAAGGCAGAAAATGCAACAGCTAGAGTATATGTAGCTGCTGCAATTACAAAGGGCTTAAAAAGCGAAGAGCCAACCGATTTGGACGAGCTTGCAGGTGCAGGTGTAATAGCATTGTCAGATGACGGCAGACCAGTTGAAAATACAAAATTTTTGGCTGACGCTATGATAAATGCACCACATAAGAATATGTGTGTTGTTGCTCATTGCGAGGATTTATTCCTTGCAGATGGTGGCAAGATAAACGAGGGCGAGGTAAGCAAACAGCTTAATGTAAAGGGTATTCCAGCATCAGCAGAGGATGCTGGCACAGCAAGAGAAATTGCATTAGCTGCTGCGTATAATGTGCCTGTTCATATTTGCCACGTAAGCACAAAAACCTCTGTTGCACTTATCAGAGATGCAAAAAACAGAGGAGTAAAGGTAACAGCAGAAACAGCACCACATTATTTTTCACTTACAGAAAAGGCACTTTTAGCTGGTGACGCAGATTTCAGAATGAACCCACCATTAAGATGTGATGATGATGTACAGGCTATAATAGATGGTCTGTGTGACGGTACTCTTGACGCAATAGCTACCGACCACGCACCACACACACCACAGCAAAAGCAGGATTTCAATTCAGCTCCAAATGGCTCAATCGGTATGGAAACCTCATTGTCAGTAGGTATAACATATCTGGTAGATAAGGGTATTCTTACATTACCACAGCTTATTGAAAAGATGTCTTTAAACCCAGCTGAAATTCTTAATATTCCAGCTGGCAAGCTTTCAGTAGGAGATAATGCAGATATAGTTATTTTTAACCCTGATGAGGAATACACAGTAGATATTAATAAGCTTCACGGTAAATCAATAAATACTCCATTTAAGGGTATGAAGCTAAAAGGTAAGGTAAAATACACCGTACTAAACGGTGAGATTGTATATAAAGATTAATAAAGATACGGAGGAATAACAATGGCTTTAGATAGACTTATTGAAAAAATAGTAGAAATGCAGAATCCAACAGTAGCAGGACTTGACCCAAAGCTTGCTTTCATTCCTGATTTTATAAAGGAAGAAGCTTATGCAAAATATGGCAAAACACTTGATGGTGCTGCTGAGGCTCTTCTTGTTTATAATAAGGCACTTATAGACGCACTATGCGACATTGTACCAGCTGTAAAGCCACAGGCTGCTTATTACGAGATGTATGGCTGGCAGGGTGTAAAGGCTTTAGTTGAAACAATTAAGTATGCTAAGTCAAAGGGTATGTATGTAATTACAGACGGTAAAAGAAATGACATAGGCACAACAATGGAGGCTTACGCAACTGCACACCTTGGCTTAACTGACATTGAGGGCGACAGCGTTTCAGCCTTTGGTGCCGACGCACTTACTGTAAACGGTTATCTTGGCTCAGACGGTATTAACCCTGTAATCAATGTTTCTAAAAAGATGGATACAGGTATGTTTGTACTTGCAAAAACATCAAATCCAAGCTCAGGCGAGCTACAGAATTTACAGCTTGATGGTGAAGAAACAATCTATCTTCATATGGGTAACCTATGTGAGGAGTGGGGAAAAGAGCTTATGGGTAACTATGGCTACTCAGGTGTTGGTGCTGTTGTAGGTGCAACATATCCAGAACAGCTTACAGAGCTAAGAAAGGCTCTACCACATACATTTTTCCTTGTACCAGGCTATGGTGCACAGGGTGGTACAGCAGATGATATTGCAGGTGCATTCGACAGTAACGGTCTTGGTGCAATTGTAAACTCATCAAGAGGCATTATGTGTGCATGGCAGAAGGAAGAAAACTGCAAGCCAGAGGATTTTGCACAGGCTGCAAGAAGAGAAGCAGAAAAAATGAAGAAGCTTCTTACAGCTGTAACAGGCGAAATTAAACTTCCATAATAACAATAATTTTTTACAAAATAAAAGCCACAGCCTTTGCTGTGGCTTTTTCGCAGAAGGGAGCTTCTTTGTGAAAAGGACTATATCATTACCTGAAAATGTTAAGTATATAATAGATACATTTTATAACGCAGGCTATAAGGCTTATGCAGTTGGTGGCTGTGTAAGAGATTCTTTAATGGGCAACCACCCAAATGACTGGGATATATGCACCAACGCACAGCCAAACAAGGTAAAGCAAATTTTTACTTCTCATAGCATTATAGATACAGGCTTAAAGCATGGCACAGTTACCCTTCTGATTGATAATATCCCATACGAAATAACAACCTTCAGAAAAGAAAGCACCTATTCAGATAACAGACGACCAGACTCAGTAGAATTTGTATCATCTTTAAAGGAGGATTTATCCAGAAGAGATTTTACAGTAAATGCTATAGCCTATAATCACTACGAGGGGATAACAGACTACTTTTCAGGTCAAGAGGATTTAGAAAAAGGTATAATAAGAACAGTAGGCGATGCCGATACCCGTTTTAATGAGGACGCCTTGAGAATATTGCGTGGAATAAGGTTTGCCTCTACACTAGGCTTTACCATAGATAACAAAACCAAAGAGAGTATCCATTATAATAAAAACCTTTTAGAGAATATAGCAGTAGAAAGAGTATGGATAGAGTTTAAAAAGCTGATATTAGGCAAAAACGCTGTGCAGATTTTAAGAGAGTTTCCTGATGTTGTTGCTGTATTTATACCCGATATTACACCAATGATAGGCTTTAAACAGAATAATCCTATGCATTGCTATGATGTATGGGAGCATACCCTTAATGCATTAGATAACGCAAATAATGATTTAGCTGTAAGATTATCAGTGCTGTTTCACGATATAGGCAAGCCACAAACCTATACCGAGGACGAAAAGGGAATAGGGCACTTTTATGGTCATAGCAGAGTAAGCAAAGAAATAGCCATTAAAACCCTCACAGCATTAAAGTCAGAAATAAGGCTAAGGGAGGAAGTAGCCACCTTAGTAGATTTTCACGACAGAATAATTAACCCAACAGAAAAATCTGTTAAGAAAATGATTTTCAAAATAGGGTCTTCACAGCTTTTCGAAAAGCTTATACAGATAAAGCTATGCGATATAAAAGCACAAATTCCGTCAATAATAAACGAGAGAGTTTTAGCGATTGGAAATGTAACCGAAATTTATAAGCGATTACAAAAAGATGACAAGCTTGTAACCACAGTAAAGGACCTTGATATAAGTGGAAATGATATAATTTTACTTGGTGTTAAAAGAGGTAAAATTATAGGCGATTTGCTGAATAAATTGCTTGAGCTTGTTTTGAATAGTAAGCTTGATAATAACCACAAAGAATTGCTTGAAATGGCTAAAAATCTGGTAAATGCTATGGAAAATCAAGGCTGATATATTACAAAAATTTTAAAATGATATGGTTAATATACACAAAATAATAGGTGATATTTTGATTTAAGTGTATAATATAGTGTAGAAAATCATCTTAAAAATTTGTGTAAGATTACACAAAAAGACTACACAGTATCTAACAGCTGTTGTTTATATCGCATATCAAATCCACTGTAAATAACCCTGAATAATAGAATTGTATAATAAAATACAAGAGGTAACAAACTTTACAAAATTGTAACTTTAATGTAAAATACACCTTGTTCTTGAAACTTAAAGCAATTTAAGAATAAAGGAGTGAATTTAGAGTTAAAAAAACTCTTGTATTATTATGAAAATTACTAAAAAGCTTTTATCAATTACTCTTACAGCATTAATTACAGCAAGCACAATTCCAGCTGCTGCACTACACGCAAACGCAGCCGAGCTTGATACAGTTGCTTCAGAAAGAAGCCTGTTTGTAAGCAGTCAAGCAAACGAATACGAGCTTGCAACAGCCTGTGAAGAGCCAACAGAATGCGAGCTTCCAACAGAAGCAACAGAGCCTGCAACAGCTTTGCCAACAGGTAGCATTGTTCTTTCAAAAACAAGCCTTACAATGGGTGTAAACGAAGCTGTTAAAATCAATGCTTCAATAGTTGATACAAATGATGAAACACAGATAGTTAACTGGACATCATCAAATACAAATGTGCTAACAGTTAACAATGGTAAGATTACAGCAAAGTCAACAGGTAGTGCAGTAGTTACAGCGTCACTAAGCAATGGTAGCTTTGCAGAATGCTATGTAACAATTAAAAATGCACCATCATCAGTTTCTTTGAATAAAACAAGCCTTACATTAGGTGTAGGTGAAAGCTACGACCTTAACAGCAAGCTACCAAGTGGCTGTGGCTCATACAGTATAAAGTACACAACAAATAACTCAACAGTTGCCTCTGTAAAGTCATCAGGTGGACTTGTTACAGCTAAAAGAGCAGGTAGTGCAGTTATTACAGCAACAACCTATAACGGAAAAAAGGTTACCTGTACTATTAATGTAAAGAATGCACCTAATTCAATATCACTTAATAAAACAAGCCTTACATTAGGTGTAGGCGAAAGCTACGACCTTAACAGCAAGCTACCAGGTGGCACAGCTGCATACAGTATTGTTTATTCTTCAAATAACAGCTATGTTGCTGATGTAAAATCTGCAGGTGGTTTAGTTACAGCAAAGGGTGTAGGTACTGCAACAATTACAGCTACAGCATATAATGGCGTAAAGGTTACCTGTAAGATTACAGTAAAAAATGCACCAACAGCAGTTTCATTAAATAAAAAAGCTCTTTCACTTGCTAATGGTAACAGCTTTGACCTTAATTCATCGCTAAATGCCAATACAGCATCACATTCAATAAAATACACTTCAAGCAACAAAAAGGTTGCAACTGTAAAGGAGTCAGGTGGTATTGTAACACCTGTAGCAGAGGGTACTACAACAATTACAGCAACAACATATAATGGCAAAACAGCTAAGTGTACAGTAACAGTTACAAAGGGCTATACAGATGATGACCTATTCTGCCTTGCAGCAGTAATATGGCAAGAGGCAGGCTCAACATATTGTAGCGACAGATTACAGCTAATGGTAGGAAACGTAGTTTTAAACAGAGTTAAGTCAAACCAGTTTCCAGATTCAATCAGAGGTGTAATCACAAGTAAATATGCATATGGTATGATGTACTGGAATGGCGTTTCTATTCCAAAGGCTAACGACTATATAACAAAATCAGCAATTGACAGATGCTATTCAAACGCAAAGAAGCTACTTGACGGCAACACAGTTCTTCCAGATAACGTAGTTTATCAGGCAGGCTTTGTTCAGGGCTCAGGCGTTCATACAGTAGAAAGTGGACAGTATTTCTGTTATATATAATTAAATATATAATACAAAAGTCCTAGAGGATAAAATCAATCCTCTAGGACTTTTGTAATTTAATCATTAATCTGTTTTTGTTTCTTATCCTTTTTATAACGGTGAAAATCACAGACAAGCCAACCAATCCACGCAGCAAATCCAGCTTGAAAGCCTGACACCCAGATGTTTTCAAAGCCTAGCTTTAAAATCAAATCATATACTTTTATAACTATGGTTCCACCAATAGCCATTACTATTAAAAGCAATAAATACAAAACAATTTTTCTGACTATATTCAAAATAAAAATCTCCTATGCTATTATTTATACTTCTCAAGCCTTTTAGCCTGTCTTATGTCTGTGCCTACAAAATTCATAATTACATATTCGCCCATTAACCTTGAAATCAATCGCTTTGAATAGGAGCTTTCAAGCTCGTCAAAATCAAGGTTTGTGCTTATGATTGTAGGCTTTTGATGAATAAGCCTGAAATTTATGATGTTATATATTTTGTTCTTCGTAAATGAGGTGTGAAATTCTGAGCCAAGGTCATCAAGAATCAATAAATCACATTCCTTAAGTGTTTCTTCAGAATCCTCATCATTATTCGTCTTACGAAAATGCTCCTTCTCAAGCTTAGATAATATTTCAGGTGTTGAGCAATAAATAACACCAAAGCCCTTTTCAATAACAGCTCTACCTATAGCAAGTGAAAGGTGAGTCTTTCCTAAGCCTGTATTACCCTTCATAAGAATATTTCTTGAGCTTTCATCAAAGGTCTGAACATAATTTTTGCAAAACTCAAAATACTTAGCCATACGCTCCCTGTCAGATAAGGCAGAGCCCTCCTGAATAGTGTCGCTGTAATATTTAAGCTGAAAGGTATCAAAGGTAGAAAGCTTGAAAGGGGATAGCTTATTAAGATTATTACAGGCAATTTCTTTAATCAACTGCTTGTAGCAAATGCACATCTTACCGTCAACATTTCCGTTATCCTCACACAGGCTACAATGAAATTCAGGCTCAAGGTCAGCCTCTGTTATTCCAGCCTGCTTATATATAACCCTCAGCTTTTCCTGTGTAGCAAGGTTTTCTTTTTTTAATTCTTCAAGAGCGTCCTTTAATTCTATGCCACCCCTAAGCATAAGCCTTGTTATCTTTGTAAGAGTAGATGAAAGCTCCTTTTCAAGCATTTCTGCCTGTGGGTATTTTACAAAAAATCTTTCCTTTGCAATATCAGCATTTTTAAGTGCTTTATTTCGTCTATCTCTTATTATGTCGTTTGCTTCGGCGTATACCTTTTTATCGTATCCCATTGTATAGCCTCCTTACATTATTCAAATATATCAAAATCCTTAAATGCGTTTATATCATAAGAGGTGTTAGCAGGGCTTTCAGCTGTTTTAGGCTTAGGCTTGCTGTTATTTGTGTTGTTGCTTGCCTTGTTTGCTTCTCTGTTGCGTTTGCTGTCAGCAAGATCCTTTTCTGTAACTATGCCCTCAATATGCCACTTCTTAATTATTCCATTAATATAGTTTATATTAAATTCACCTCTGCTGTTTACACAGGTTTCGTAGGCAACTCTAAGCATTTCTTCACCGTAGCCCCACTTGTTTACCCATAGGTCAGCAAAATCAAGCTGTTTCTTAGTAGGATTACCAACATTTTTAAGTCCAAATGCATTGCTGGCAATATACCACGCTTCTCGGGTTTGCATAATTTCATTAATTTTTTCTTCTGCCTTTTCTATTGTGTCAACTCCAGCATCGCCCCAATCTCTGCCAAGAGCCTCTATGTACTTCATTTTAATCTTGTTTTCAGATTTTGCAAAATACAAAATCATAGTTATTACTTCATAAGGCAATCCGTCACTGTCGTGTAGCATAAGCAGTGTAGAAGAATCATTATGAGTAAGAGGTCTGGCAAGTATTGTTTCAGCCTCCTGCAACAGAATAGCATATCCGTCATCAACAGAAATTCTCTGTGCAACAGCAATAGGGTCGGGCTTTTCTACTCTTGCTATAGTTCTGCTTGGTGGATTATAGCCGTCCATATTGCTTTTTATTTCGCTTATTGTAGCTGTTGCAGTAGTAGTAAACGAAGCCTCTGTATATTCAACAGGTACCTGCTCCTGTACTGTGTAGCTCTGTGAAATCTGCTGTGGACTTTCGTTAGTAGTATCGATATATGCTCTGCTATCGTTGCTTTTTTGAAAAAGCCCTACATTTATCCAGAATTCCATACAATCCTTTACATCAATAGGATCCATATTCAATGCTACTGCAATATCATTAGCTGTAATATTTTCTCTTCTGCAAGAGTTTCTCAATAGCCATAATAATACCTTTAATTGAGAAGCACCTGCAAGCTTAATATGCTTGTCTACAACATCAGCAGGTACTGCAAAAACATTACTCCATATGCCTGCTCCTGTTGAATAAAATTCCATAATTAACACACTCGTTTCTTTCTTTATTAACAACTAATTATATCACAAAATCTATTCTATCTCTACATAATATGTAATTAAATTTTATTTAAATTTTGTAATAGAAATAACCTGACTATCATAATTATTAATTAACAGAATAAGAGGTGTTAGGATGGTAGTTAATAAGAGAGAGCTTATAAAATTTACTTTGTTAGCGTTATTGCTTGTAGTGCTGTCGGTGATTTTTCTTTATGGCTGTAATATGTATGTAACAGCAAACACACAGAATAAAGAGCTACCACTTATAGTAATAGACGCAGGTCACGGTGGAGAGGACGGTGGTGCAGTAGCCCCAGACGGTACAAACGAAAAGGATATAAACCTAAGCATTGCAGGCTATCTGAATGATATGTTTATTTCAGGTGGCTTTAAAACTAAAATGACACGCACAAGCGATATTGCAATTTATGACGAGGGCAATACAACAATAAAAGCTAAAAAGGTTTCAGATATGCACAACAGACTTGAGATTTTCAACGGCGATCCAAACTCTGTTGTTATAAGCATACACCAAAATAAATTTGAACAGGAAAAGTATAACGGTACACAGGTATTCTATTCACCAAACTCAAAGCAAAGCGAAGTGCTTGCAGAGAATATAAGATTATCTGTTGTAAATATGCTTCAGCCAGAAAATACACGAGAGAATAAAAGGGCTACAAAGGATATTTATCTGCTTTATAATTGTAAACAACCATCTGTAATAGTAGAGTGTGGTTTTTTATCAAACAATAACGAGCTTGCAAAGCTAAAAACAGAGGAATACCAAAAGCAGATCGCCTTTTCAATATATTGTGGCTGTCTTGAGTATATCAATATAGACAGTATGGGTGGTGTGTAGCTATTTATTGCTTTTGGTTTCAGGTGTGTTTATAATATAAATACCAGCTACAACTAATACACCAGCAAAAAGATACTTAATATAAAATTCCTCACCTAATATGATACAGGATAAAACAGAACCGAATATAGGTATTAATGAATTGAAAATTGCAATTTCACCTACAGGATTACAGCTGATTAGCTTATTGTAAAGTGAGAATCCAATAGTTGAAACAAGCACCAACAAAAGCAATACAATCAAACCATATAGATTAACGCTTTCTAATTTTCCTCCCATTGCAATTCCTGTTGCAATCATAATAGCACCACCAAGACCAAGGCTTATTCCAGTAACAACAAGTGCGTCAGTCTTTTGTGTAACAATACGTGTTAATATACCACCAAAGGCAGAGCATATCGCACTCATAAACAGCATACCATCACCCTGTATTGAAAATGCTGTGTTATCAGTAGAGCCAAGGCTTATATTAATTATAAGAATACCAGCAAATCCCAATATACAGCCAATGGATTTTTTCAACGTTAAATGCTCATTTTTGAATATGATACAAGCCAGTATTATCAGAATAAATGTACTTGAGGAATCTATAATAGAAGAGCGTGCCCCTGGTAAATTAGATAACCCCATATAAAAGAAAAAATAGTGTAGTGACGTATTTACAACAGCAAGCAACACAAGCCAGCAAATATTTGCTTTATCACCAAGCTTAAAGGATTTTTTAGTGAGCCTTGCAATGGCAAGCGTGATTACTCCTGCTACAAAAAATCGTATGCCTGCAAATAAGGTTTTTGCACCTGCGTCATTTGCTGAAATTTCAAAAAAATTAAAGCCCAGCTTGATAAGTGGAAAGGCAAACGCCCAGGTTAATGCAGATAATGTAGCAAATAAAATTACAAATGGCTTTATCTGAAATATGTTTTTATTTTTAATCATAGTCTGTACTCCTTACATTTTTTATAATCATATCACTTTTATAAAAAAATCTCAATTCAATAAAAAAGATTAAAAAAATGCTTGACTTTACAGGAATGCTTTGTTATAATCTTATAGGAAAATAAAGAAAAGCAGATACGCTTTCACCTATGAGGTTCCGTCTTGCATAGGTCAATCATTTTAGTATTATACACTGGCTATAGGTGTGTTATTGTGTTTGATTGCAGACGGATTTATATATCTGTCTGCTTTTTTATTTCTTATTATATTTTGGAGGTGCTTACCAATTAGCAACAAGGAGCTACAAATCAACGAAGAAATTCGTGATAAAGAAATTAGAGTAATCAACTCAGACGGTTCTCAGCTTGGGCTTATGTCTGCTGTTAAGGCTTTAGAAATTGCAGAGTCGCAAAATCTTGATTTGGTTAAGATTGCGCCTCAGGCAAAGCCACCTGTATGTAAGGTAATGGATTACGGTAAATATCGCTTTGAACAGGCAAAGCGTGAGAAAGAAGCTAAAAAGAATCAGCGTGTAATTGATGTAAAGGAAATCAGACTTTCACTTAATATCGACACACACGATTTCAACACAAAGGTAAACCAAGCTACTAAGTTTATCAAAAGTGGTAACAAGGTAAAGGTTTCTATTCGTTTCCGAGGCAGAGAGATGGGTCACCCAGAAATCGGCCAAGATAATATGGACAGATTTGCACAGGCTATGGAAGAGGTAGCAGTTGTAGAAAAGCCAGCAAAGCTGGAAGGACGCAATATGCTGATGTTCCTTGCTCCAAAATCAGCAAAATAACAGGATAAACTAAGGAGGATAATATTATGCCAAAGATTAAAACACACAGTGGTGCAAAAAAGCGTTTTAAGATTTCTAAGAACGGTAAGGTTATGCGTGCACACGCTAACAAGCGTCACATTCTTAACAGCAGTAAGAAGACAACAAAGCGTAAGAGAGGTCTAAGAAAGAGCGTTGTTACAGATAAGACAAATGTAGCACAGCTAAAGAAGCTAATCCCTTACAAATAATTAAAATAATAACGTTTAAAAATAAATAACCAATACGGAGGTAAAAAGATATGGCACGAGTTAAAGGTGCGATGATGACTCGCAAGAGAAGAAAGAAAGTTTTAAAACTAGCTAAAGGTTACTGGGGTTCAAAGAGCAGACACTTCAAGATGGCTAAGCAGGCTGTAATGAAGAGCGGTAACTATGCATATATCGGCCGTAAGCACAGAAAGAGAGATTTCCGTAGACTATGGATCACTCGTATTTCAGCTGCTTGCAAGAGCAATGGTACAAACTACTCAACATTTATGAACGGTCTTAAGAAGGCTGGCATTACACTTAACAGAAAGATGCTTTCTGAAATTGCAATTGCTGACCCTGCTGCATTCACAAAGCTAGTTGAGCAGGCTTTGAACGCTTAATATAAAAGCTGTAAGTGCGTTTGGGAGAGCTATCTCCCAAACGCTTTTTCGTACTTTAAAAGAATTTGAGGTGAGCCTGTGCAGCGTATTACAAGTAAGGATAATAACATTGTAAAGCATATTTCAAAGCTTATAAAAAGCTCCTCTTATCGTAAAGAAAACAGCGAGTTTGTAATAGAGGGCGTAAGGCTTTGTTGTGATGCTGTTGACAGTGGTGTAAAAATAAAAACAGCTGTATTTTCTGACTCAGCACTTGAAAAATATAGCGAACAGATTAATAAGATTGTAGAGATTTGCGAAAGCACCTTTGTGTTTTCTGATAAGCTGTTTTCTCAAATTTCAGACACAAAGTCACCACAGGGAATACTCTGTGTATGTAACGAAGAAATAAAAAAATTAAATATAGAGCCAAGTGGTGTTTATCTTGCACTTGAGCATATTCAGGATCCGTCAAATATGGGTACAATATTGCGTACAGCCGAGGCATTAGGTGTAAAGGGTGTAATATTAACAGAGAATTGTTGCGATATATATTCTCCTAAGGTACTCCGTGGTACAATGGGCTCAGCCTTCAGACTACCTGTAACTATCTGCGAAAATATGGCTGATATGGTAAATTCGCTAAATTTACAGGGAGTATCAACAATAGCAACAGTTGTTCATAATAACGCTATGCCTATAACAGATATAGCTGATAACGACAAGAAATTATGTGCTATATTAATTGGTAACGAGGGCAACGGACTCGAAACCGAAACTGTAAGTGCCTGCAAAATCAAAGCAACAATACCAATGCTAGGCAGAGCAGAATCTCTTAATGCATCAGTAGCTGCTTCGATTTCTATGTGGGAATTATTAAGGGGGTAAGCCTGTGACAGATACATTAAAGTATTGGGTATGGTTACAGGCTTGCCTTGGATATGCCAATCCAAAGGTAAATACTGTGCGTAAATTCTACCCTTCGGTTGTCGATTTTTACGAGGGTGGAAAGCAAGAGTGGCTGTTATGTGGTTGCTTTACAAAATCAGAGATGAATAATTTTTCTACCTTTACTCTTGAGCAGGCACAGCAGATTATAGATAAAAGTAATGAGCTTGGCTACAAAATGTATACTATGGATATGAAAGAATATCCAAACCAGCTTAAAGAGATTTATGACCCACCTGCTGTATTATATGTAAATGGTAATTTACCAGATGTAGATAACATTCTATCAATAGGAATCGTAGGTACAAGAAATGCAACAGTTGTAGGTAAAAAGCTTGCTTATTCAATTGGCTATGATTTGTCAAAATCGGGTGTAGTTGTTGTAAGTGGTGGTGCGTTGGGAATTGATAGCTCATCACATAATGGTGCATTAATGGCTGGTGGTATTACTGTTTGTGTGCTTGGCTGTGGTATAAATTATAACTATCTTATGAGCAATGCTCAAATGCGTAGCAATATAGCACAAACAGGTGCAGTTGTTTCAGAATATCCACCCGACACTGCACCACAAAAATATAGTTTCCCTAAAAGAAACAGAATTATCTCAGCCTTATCACAGGGCGTATTGGTGGTAGAGGCTGGCGAGAAAAGTGGTGCTTTAATTACAGCAACAACAGCACTTTCTCAAAATAAAGATGTATTTGCAATTCCTGGTGATATAACCAATGCAGTAGCATTCGGAACAAATCAGCTTATAAAGCAGGGAGCAAAGGCTGTTACCAATGCACAGGAAATTATTGAAGAATACACGAATAAATATACATTAACTATCAATGAGCCATTGCCTATTGATAAAATTAGTGATAATATAGTAGACAGTATTCCTAACGGAAGAAAAAGAGCTGTTTCAGTAAATCAGATTGTTTCTGAAAAAAATAATAGTATAACAGCTGATAATAAGGATAAACCTATTACAGACAGCTATACCGATAATAAATTAAGCAAAAAAGTACTTGACGATATTTCTGACAATGCACAGGCAATTTATGACATTGTTTATGAAAATCCGTCAACAGTTGATGATATAATTATAAAAACAAATTTACCTGTTTGGGCAATTATGCAGGCTTGTACAGAGCTTGAGCTTGAAGAGGCAATTACAAGAAAATCAGGTGGGATTTACTATCCTGTTTGATTTACACAATCAGTTAGCTTTAATTGATTGTAGGTTAGGAGGATTTTATGTCAAAGTTAGTTATAGTGGAGTCACCTGCTAAAGCTAAGACTATAAAAAAATATCTTGGAGAGGGCTTTGAGGTTGTTGCCTCAATGGGTCATGTAAGAGATTTACCTGCAAAAAGGCTTAGTGTAAATATAAGAAAACGCTTTCAGCCTAATTATGAAATCATTGCAGGAAAAGAGGAGCTTGTAGCAAAGCTTGAAAAGGCAGCAAAAAAAGCAGATTATGTTTATCTTGCAACCGACCCCGATCGTGAGGGAGAGGCTATTTCATGGCATTTAGCGTATATTCTTGGACTAGAGCTTAACGAGCAAAACCGAGTAGAATTTAACGAGATTACAAAGGCTGGCGTAACAAATGGTATGAATAACCCTCGTTCTATCAATCAGGATCTTGTAGATGCTCAACAGGCAAGAAGAATTTTAGATAGACTTGTTGGCTATAAAATGAGCCCTTTTCTATCAAGATGTATTCGCAGAGGCTTGTCAGCTGGTAGAGTACAGTCAGTTGCTGTAAAAATCATTTTAGATAGAGAAAGACAAATCCGTGATTTTGAGCCAGAGGAATACTGGACAGTAGACGGTAAGTTTATACCAAAGGGTGGCAGAAAGCAATTTACAGCCTCTCTATATGGTACAGAAGAGGGTAAGCTAAAAATTACCAACGGAGAACAGGCTCAGCAAATTGTTTCAGAGCTAGAAAACGAAGAATTTACAATAACAAAAATTCGCAATGGCACAAGAAAGAAACAGCCAGCACCACCATTTACAACCTCAACACTACAGCAGGAGGCTTCAAGAAAGCTTAACTTCCAGTCACGTCGTACAATGAAGGTTGCTCAGGAGCTATATGAGGGTATCGAAATACCACAGCTTGGTGCAGTGGGTCTTATTACCTATATGAGAACAGACTCATTAAGAATTTCTAACGACGCTATTGCAGAGGTTACAGAGTATATCAAGGGCAGATGGGGAGACAAATACCTTCCAAAAGAGCCTAGAGTATTTAAATCAAAGTCAAACGCTCAGGACGGTCACGAGGCTATTCGTCCTACAATGCCTTCACTAGAGCCAGACAGAATTAAGGCAAGCCTTACTACCGACCAGTATAAAATGTACAAGCTTATCTGGGAGCGTTTTACAGCCTGCCAGATGGCTGAATGTGTGCAAAAAACAACAAGTGCAGATATTCAGGGTGGTAAGTATATCTTTAAGGCAACAGGCTATCGTGTTGATTTTGACGGCTTTACAACATTATATGTAGAGGGTCAGGACTCAGCCGAGGAAAAACAAAAGGAACTACCACCACTTGAAAAGGATATGGCTGTAAAGGCAAAGGAAATTATCCCTAACCAGCACTTTACACAGCCACCTGCACGCTTTACAGAGGCTTCTCTGATTAAAACTCTTGAAGAAAACGGAATTGGCCGTCCTTCTACATATGCGGCTACAATTTCTACAATCACATCAAGAGGCTACGTAAAACGAGAGGGTAAAACACTTTTCCCAACTGAGCTAGGAGAGGTTTCTACCGACCTTATACTTAAGCACTTCCCAAAGATTGTAAATGTTAAATTTACAGCACAGATGGAAGAAAATCTTGATAAGGTTGAAAACGGTGAACAGCAGTGGGTACAGCTTTTAGATGATTTCTATGGTGATTTTAACGAAACCCTTAAAAAGGCAAAGGAAAACACCAAGGATATGAAAATTAAGCTTGCCGAAGAAGAAACAGATATTGTCTGCGAAAACTGTGGCAGAAAAATGGTAATTAAAGTGGGTAGATTCGGCAAGTTTATCGCTTGTCCAGGTTATCCAGAATGTAAAAATGTAAAGAATTTTGTAGAGTCAATCGGTGTTGCCTGCCCTAAATGTGGTGGAGATGTAATTGTAAAGAAGTCCCGTAGAGGCAGAGTTTTCTATGGCTGTAACAATTACCCAGATTGTGACTTTGTATCATGGACAGAGCCAAGCAACGAAAAATGTCCTCAGTGTGGTAGTATTCTTTACAAAAAGAGAGGTAAAACTCCAAAGCTTTACTGTGCAACAGAGGGCTGTGGATTTTCAAAAATTTACGAGGAAGAATAAAGCTTATGAGTATAAAGGTAATAGGAGCAGGTCTTGCAGGCTGTGAGGCTGCATGGCAGATTGCAAACAGAGGAATAAAGGTAGAGCTTTACGAAATGAAGCCAAATAAAAAAACACCAGCTCACCACAGCAATAGCTTTGCTGAGCTGGTTTGCTCAAATTCGCTAAAGGCCTCAAGAGTAGCCAGTGCTGCTGGTCTTTTAAAGGAAGAAATGCGAAATCTCAACTCTTTGCTTTTAAGCTGTGCCGATAAGTGCAGTGTGTCTGCCGGTGGTGCCTTAGCTGTAAATCGTGATGATTTTTCTGCTATGGTTACAGAAAAAATTAAAAATCACCCTAACATTACAGTAATCGAAGAGGAAATAAACGAGCTACCACAAAATGGTATATGTGTAATAGCCACAGGCCCTCTTACCTCAGATACTCTGGCTGATAATATTAAAGAAAAATTTGGTGGAGCCTTAAGCTTTTTCGATGCAGCTGCACCAATTGTAACAGCAGAGTCAATAGACTTTGACAGTGCATTTTTTGCAAGCCGTTATGATAAGGGCAGTGGTGATGATTACATAAACTGCCCTATGAATAAAGAGGAATACGAGCTTTTCCATAACGAGCTTGTAAATGCAGAAAGAGCACCTCTAAAGGATTTTGATGTGCAAAATCCTAAGGTTTACGAGGGCTGTATGCCAATAGAGGTTATGGCACAGCGTGGTGCCGATACAATCCGTTTTGGCCCTATGAAGCCAGTAGGACTAAGAGACCCAAAAACAGGTCATCGCCCATGGGCTGTTTTACAGCTTCGCAAAGAAAATAACGAGGGTACACTATATAATTTAGTAGGCTTTCAGACCAATTTAAAATTCCCAGAGCAAAAAAGAGTATTTTCATTAATCCCAGCCTTAAAAAATGCTGATTTTGTAAGATATGGTGTAATGCACAGAAATACATTCATTAATTCACC
Source organism: Acutalibacteraceae bacterium (assembly GCA_036309525.1). Classification (GTDB taxonomy): domain Bacteria; phylum Bacillota; class Clostridia; order Oscillospirales; family Acutalibacteraceae; genus CAG-964. Next base: position 18,235 of record JAXJTP010000104.1, read on the forward strand.
ACAGCTATTAAATTCAGATTTTTCACTTAAAGAAAATAAAAGCATTTTCTTTGCTGGTCAGATAACAGGCGTAGAGGGCTATATGGAGTCGGGCAGCAGTGGCCTAATGGCTGGTATTAATGCAGCAAGAAGATATAGCAATATCGAAACCGTTACATTGCCAGATTGTACTATGATCGGTGCATTGTCTGCGTATATCAGCAATCCAACGGTTACAAACTTCCAGCCAATGGGAGCAAACATCGGCATTTTACCACAGCTTGACGAAAAAATAAGAGATAAAAAGCTAAAGGCAGAAAAGCACGCCGAGCGTTCACTTTCTGCACTAGCTGAATTTATAGAGAAAAATAATATTTAACAAAAAGATTGGTTATTAAGGGATTATTATGGCTAAAAGAAATATTAATCTAGGATTCAGAGTGTTGGTAGTTTTACTATCATTATTTTCGGTATTTGTTGTATTTTCTTGTTTTGTAGGTTCACAGGTGGTTTTAAAAACTAGCCATCTTGTTACTAACGAAGAAACAAAGGGTGTATCAGAGAGTCTACGAGAAAAATATGATATGGATTACAATGCATTTTGCAGGAAATATATGGTTGAAAATCTAAAATTAACGTCCCGTTATGGTGGGCATACTATTCCAGCTGATTTTATATATGTAGATAAATACAATTCTGATGTTGTAGTTATGGTGCATGACCTGGGTGGTAATCGTTATTCAAACTATCCTATGGCTGAATTTTTTCTGGAGAATGGGTATAGTGTTATTACATACGACCAAAGAGCTACAAACGAAAATACAGCCAAAACAACAACCTTGGGATATTGCGAAAAATATGATCTTATTGCGTGTATTAACTATGCACAGCAATTTTCTAAAAGTGGAACAGTGATAGTATGGGGCACATCATATGGTGCTGCAACAGCAATACAGGCAGTAACTCACAACGGATTAACTAGAGATGTAAAATGTGTTATCCTTGAATCTCCTATAAACGATATGGAGTATATAGTTGAGGAAGAAATTAAAAAAATGGATACAAAGCTTTCTTCTGGCTATATGATGTGGTGTGGAAATGTTATGAATAATATGCTACTCGGATTTTCGTATAGTGATATTTATTCTACCAGATTAGGACTAAATCTTACTGTTCCAACCTTTGTTATTAATAGCAAAAAAGATAAGGTTACACCAGAATTTATGGGAGAAGAAATTTATAGGTATCTTCCTGAAAATGTAGATTATGAAACAAATATGAATTTAAATGAAATATGGACTGTTAAGGACAGTAAGCATGGAGAAATATGGCTTGATCACGAAGAGGAGTATCGTGAAAAGGTAATATCATTTATAAGAAATTGCAATTGATTCTATTCTGAAAATAAAAAAATTAAGTTAAGATATAAAAAAGAGGATTATTTATGAAGATTATAGTAGATGCTTTTGGTGGAGATAATGCACCTCTTGAAATAATCAAGGGTTGTGCTATGGCAGTAGAGGAATATGGTGTAGAAATTATTCTTACAGGTAACGAAGAAATAATTAAAAGGGTATCCACCGAAAATAATATTTCTCTTAATAATATGGAAATAGTGCATACAGATGTTGTTGTATTAGCTGATGATGACGCTTCAGTAGTTGTTAAGGAGAAAAAGGATTCATCAATGGGCTTAGGCTTTCAGCTACTTGCACAGGGCAAGGGTGATGCCTTTGTGTCAGCTGGCAATAGTGGTGCATTGGTTATGGGCAGTACTCTTATTGTTAAAAGAATAAAGGGTATAAAACGTCCAGCATTTGCACCTGTTATGCCAAAGTCACAGGGTTGCTTTATGCTTATAGATGGTGGTGCCAACAACGAGGTTCGTCCAGAAATGCTACAGCAATTCGGAATAATGGGTTCAATCTATATGAATAAGGTTATGGGTATAGAAAATCCACGAGTAGCCCTTGCAAATGTAGGCACAGAGGAGCACAAGGGTACTCAGCTACAGCACGACGCATATAAGCTGTTAAGCGAAAGTAATCTTAACTTTGTAGGTAACGTAGAGGGTAGAGATATTCCAGCAGATGCCTGTGAGGTTTTAGTAGCAGATGGCTTTACTGGCAATATGATTTTAAAAACCTACGAGGGTGTTGCACTAGAGCTTATGAGCAAAATTAAATCAGTGTTCAAAAAAAGTGTTAAAAATAAGCTTGCCGCAGCTATAATTATGAAAGATATGAAAGAGCTTGCAAAGGAAATGGACTATAACGAATACGGTGGTGCTGCAATTATGGGTCTGAACAAGCCAGTATTTAAAGCACACGGAAGCTCAAAGGCAAGAACAATGAAGAATGCCATTAAGCTTACTAAGCAGTTTGTAGAAGGTAATGTTATAGAAGAAATCAGCAAGAATATTTAAACCTTATAAGAAGGGAGGCTTTACAATGGAAGAGCTTGAAAAAAGTCTTGGGTATAAATTTAAAGAAATTAAATATCTTAAAACAGGACTTACTCATTCCTCTTACGCTAACGAAAATAAAAAGAATAATGTCAAGTGCAACGAAAGACAGGAGTTTCTCGGAGATGCTGTTTTAAGTATAGTTGTATCTGATTATATATATAAGAATTGCCCAAACCTACCAGAGGGCGATCTTACAAAGCTAAGAGCGTCACTTGTTTGCGAAAAGTCGCTTGCTGGCTATGCACGCTCAATACATCTCGGGAAATTTTTGTTGTTAAGCAAGGGTGAGCGTCGCTCAAACGGTCAAGACAGACCATCTATTTTAGCAGACGCATTCGAGTCAGTAATAGCAGCAATCTATCTTGACGGTGGAATGGAAGAGGCAAGAAAATTCGTTTTAAGATTTGTTATTCCAGATATAAAAAGTGCAAAGACAATCAGATTTAAGGATTATAAAACCTCACTACAGGAAATCATTCAAAAAAATCCAGAGGAAAGACTAGAATATGTACTTGTAGGCGAAAGTGGCCCAGACCATAACAAGCACTTTGTTGTAGAGGTTCATCTTAACAGTAATGTAATAGGTAAGGGTGGAGGCAAAAGTAAAAAAGAGGCTGAACAGCAAGCAGCTCGAGAAGCAATGAGGTTGATGGGATATTGAAACACTCAAACGTAGCAATTTTTGTTCCACATAATGGTTGCCCGAATTGCTGTTCATTCTGCAATCAGGTAAAAATCACAGGTCAGCAAAAGCAACCAACACCACAGGACGTTGAAAACGCTGTAAAAATAGCTATGCAAAGCAAGGGCTATAATCCTCAAATGTCAGAAATAGCCTTTTTTGGTGGTAGCTTTACAGCTATTGAGCGTAGCTATATGCTAACTCTTTTATCTACTGCTTCTACATATGTAAAGAATAATAGCTTTATAGGAATAAGAATTTCCACTCGACCAGATTTTATTGATGATGAAATACTTACAATTCTAAAGGAATATGGCGTTACATCAATAGAATTAGGTGCACAAAGTATGTGTGATGATGTTCTCAAGGCTAATTACAGAGGTCATACTGCACAGCAGGTTATAAATGCATCACAGCTTATAAAAAAGTATGGCTTTAACCTTGGCTTGCAGATGATGACAGGCTTGTATCAAAGCACACCTCAAAAGGATATATATACAGCTAAGCAGATTATAGGTCTTAATCCTGCCACTGTACGTATATATCCTACAATTATTATGAAAAACACCCTGCTTGCCGATTATTATGAAAGTGGAAAATACCAGACATATTCTTTAGAAGAAACTGTACAGCTATGTGCAGAGCTTTTAACTATGTTTGATGAAAGCAATATAAAGGTTATACGTCTAGGGCTACACAGCACAGACGAGCTTGCAGACTCAATGGTAGCAGGTCCATGGCACCCGTCACTTGGTGAGCTATGCTCGGCAAGAATTTACAGAAATAAAATTGATGCTTATATCAAAGAAAACAGTTTGCCAAAAGGTAGCTATTCTATATCAGTAAATAATAAAGAAATATCAAAGGTATTAGGTCAAAAACGCAGTAATATAATGTACTTTGGTAGCTTTGGCTATAGCTTTAGTGTAGTATCGTCAGATATTCCAAAGGGTAGCTTTAATGTTGAGCCAATACTAATATCAGATTAGAGGATAGACAAATTTGGGTTTGTAGGGCTAACCCACAAACGATGATAGAGAAAAACGTGAAGTTTAGGTCCAGCCTTTTCAAAGGCTGTTGGGTCGAGGGCAAAGCCCTCGTGGGATTTTAAAGGGCGAAGCCCTTTAACTTCTCGTGATTATTAAAAATGCCGTGTACACGGCATTTTTAGGAAAAACTATGAGTTAAGGACTCCGTCCTTAAA
>JAXJTP010000105.1:0-3158 GCA_036309525.1 Acutalibacteraceae bacterium
GATATCATAAAATTCATCTGAATGGTCTGACATATTTCGGTTTACAGCGTCTATGTGATGAGCAAGCTCGTGCAAGCAGACAATAAAAAGTCTTGTAGGATTGGTAGCACCAACTCCTAATACCCTGATTCTTTTTTTGTTGATGTTATAATCTCCAACTTTTGAATTACATAATTTAGAACTAAGCTCAAGGTAAAAGCGTTTGTATTCATCTAACTTTGGATTTTTATTATAGGCACAATCTAGCAATGCTAGTAGTTTGTTTCGTATCTCGAATGTCATTTTTTCATCTCCTAACTGTTTTTTCTTTGACAATATGAGCATAATATAGTATAATATAAGTACCAAAATAAATACTTATTTTAATACCTAAGGAGTTGATTTATATGTTAGCAGTTAAAGCAACTGACCTAAAAACAAATTTTAAGCTTTTGTGTGAGAGAGTTTGCACAGGTGAAACTCTCATAGTTGCAAGACCTAAAAATGAAAATGTAGTTGTAATATCTCAAAAGGAATACAACGAATTATTACAGGCTAAAAAAGACGCCGAAAACCTTCAGGCTAGATTAGAAGCAGAGAGCATTGTAAATGCCCCTAACAGAAAACATTTCAAAACCTTTGATGAAATAGAAAAGGAAATTTTTGCTGATGAATAACAAATATGAACTTGATTTTACCACAGCGTTTTCAAAGGATTTGAAAAAAGCAAAGAAGCGTGGTTACAATATGAAGCTAATGTCAACAGTTGTTGATAAGCTACAAACAGGTGAGCCACTAGAAGCTAAATATAAAGACCACCCTCTTACTGGTAACTGGGTAGGTTATAGAGAATGTCATATTATGCCTGATTGGTTGCTGATTTATAAGATTTATGAAGATAAATTGCTATTGGTTCTGACCCGAACAGGAACACATAGTGACCTGTTTTAATGTTAGATAGTTAGTAGAAATAGATGTAAATCGTGGGAGGTGAATACATATGTTAGAATTAACTAATCTTCGTGTTTTGCATAAAGATATGAAAAACAGAGGAGAAAATCAGGCTGTGTTTAACATTCAAATCAATAATAAATATTTTAGTTGTATTTTTATAACCAATGTTACGCCCTATTATTTGTATTTAGCTACGGTTGGAAATACGGTAAAAACATTTGAATTTGAAGTAGTAAACGGGTACAAAATTAATACCTACATTAATAAAAAAGATTTTCAAGAGCTTTGCTCGTATTTAGATATTAAATATGATATTAATCATAAATTCAGCACCAACGATTTTTTTGCAATTTTAAACAACAAAATTCCAACCATATATTCTGGAAAACCTACTAGAAAACAACTGATTGATACTGTTTCTAAGCATCGTAATATCGAAGAAGCTGATAAAACATACTTTTTAAAATTTCGACATCTTCCTGAAGGACAAAATGTATCTGAAGGAAATTACGAAAAAACTAGGTTAGTTTTTGGAGATAAAATCGCATTAGATTTGAAAAGTAGGCGAATAAGCACTTGTTGGACAGATGATGCTACTGCAGAGAATATAAGATTACTAAATCATTTTTTGTAAATACTTATTAAAATTCTCGTTTAGTTCGTGTATAACATCATCAAAATTCTCGTCTGTTGTACCACAAACCAATATGTTTACAAAATGCTTGGTATCTTCGTTACCATTTATCAGGAAATATTCCTGAGAGGTAGCAGAAGATACCATTTGACATATATAGCACATTCCACTGTCAGCTCGTAATATCACAAGCTTTTTGTCATCTAATATATGATATTTTAAAGATGAAAAATAGCCTTTTTCTAATTTACCATTGTACATTTCAAATAATTTGATTTTAGCCTTTAATATTGATATATCGTTATTCATATTAACCTCCTATTCCACCGTAACAAGAACCTGTCTAGTAGCACCATTGCTCTTAGCTGTGCCTGTGACTACTGTTGAGCCTTTAGCTTTGGCTCTTATAGTAACCTTTGTTGTGTCTGATGATACAAATTCTGCAACTGCACTGTTGGTTAATTCCCACTTGCAGCCTGATGAAGTGGCTAAACCTGTTACATATATATCAAAGGTTTCTCCAGCTTTTACAGTATAGCTATCTTTATCAAAGTGTATCAGACCATCATCAACTATCGGTTCAGGTTGCTGTACTGGCTGTTGCACCTGTGGAGCTGATTGCTGTGGTTGCTGTACTGGCTGTTGCACCTGTGGAACAGATTGCTGTGGCTCTTGCACTGGCTGTTGCACCTGTGAAGTAGTTTGCTGTTGCTCTTGTGCTGGCTGTTGTACATACTGCTGTTGTGGTTGCTGTACTTGAGTTTGAGATGTATTTGAGTTGTTATCCTGTTCGTTTTTATCTTCTTCATCCTCTTTGTCCTTTTTTTCTGTTGGTTTTTCGGTAGGTTTCTCGGTTGTTTCCTCCGTAGCCTTTTCAGTTGCTTCTTCTGTTTCTTCTTCTGTTGGAAATTCATACCTATCGTCTATCACAAGATAATCTGTTACATATTCAGTAGCAACAGCAGTAGAAAGTTCTGTTGCATTCTCAGTAGGCTCTATATCTGCTTGCTCATTCTTTACAAAAAGAACAAATAGAATTGTAAATAACATAATTACAGCCACAAATATGAAGATAGGCTTGTTATTTACAACTACCTTTTTGCGTGCTTTTACAGTCGCAGACTTTGATTTGTGAGTATCTTTATTAAACCTTTCAAACTCCTCTTTTGATGAAAGAGGAGTATTTAAAAGGTCGAGAAACTCTATGTCTGTTACTACTCTAGCAACCACATCATATATATCATTTTCTACAAGTGCAGTTGTAAGCTCGTCACTTTTACCGTGATTGACGATTATTCGTGTGGACGGAAATTCATTTTGCAAGGATAGAATTAAGTCTAATTCAGATGTATCTGTCTTAAAATCTATACCTTGTGCCCATATAATACAATGAGGTCTATATGTAGTTTTAACTAGCTCAACTATATTATCGTCAACCTGAGTAAGCGTACCGATAACACGCTTGTTTCTAGCTCTGCTACACATCACTTCAAGGTTTTTCTGCATTTCCTTACCACAGATTAGTAATACATTCATAGTTTAATCTTCCTTATGCGATATTTCTTTGATGTTCATCAAACTTTGTTGAACA
>JAXJTP010000106.1:0-3773 GCA_036309525.1 Acutalibacteraceae bacterium
ACATTTTCAAGCACGATAGGCTCTTTCTCGACAGGAGCATATTCCTCGTCTAATGCCTCATTGCCACCAAAACCAAAGCTACCACCCATAGCGACAGGCTCGCTGTCAGCGTTTGTATCAGCCTCTGCAACTGGCTCTTCTGTAGCTTCAACAGTTGTTTCTTCTATGTTTTCAGTAGTTTCTTCTTCAATGTTAGAAATAGTAGCAACCTTAGTGTCCTCAGCCTCAAATCCAAAGCTACCACCTAAAGGAACATTCTCAAGTACGATAGGCTCTTTCTCAACAGGAGCATACTCCTCGTCTAGTGCTTCGTTGCCACCGAATCCAAAGCTACCACCCATAGCAACAGGCTCGCTGTCAGCGTTTGTATCAGCCTCTGCAACTGGTTCTTCTGTAGCTTCAACAGTAGGCTCTTCTTTAACAGCCTCTTCAACTGTGTTTATAGCTGTGCTTTCTACATCAGTGCTAACAACAGGCTCATCTTTTTGAGTATCTGATGCTTGCAATGTTTTTTCTAATTGCTCTAGCTTACTGATTTTTCCTTCGTAGTAATCTACTAATTTATCGAGATAAGCTAATTTTCCATCAAGCAAAAGCATTTTTTCATCAATGCTTAAATCCTTGTAATCCTTTTTATCTGACATTACGATTCTCCTTTATAATAAAATTTTCACCCAAGGAGAGAGCTTTTATATATGAATACTTTCATTTATAAAAATTCTCAATGCCTTGGGTGTTACCATTAAAGATTATTAATTAATAGTTATTATACGAATCTTCATTATTAAAATTAAAGCTTCCATTTCCAAAGCTTCCGTTTGTAGCAAAAGAGTCGTCATTTATATTGTTGTTAACAACCGGCTGAGTAGGTGTAAAGCTTCCGTTACCAAAAGGCTCTTCATATTGCTGAGGAGCGTTATTGTATGGATTGTAGCTGTCATTAATAGGTGATTGTAAAATTGGATCGTTATTAAAATCAGGGGTTGTATTTATAGGGTTGTTTACAGGATTATTTACAGGGGTATTTTTCTCAAGATTCATAGCAGTATGAGAATAGCTTTGCTGACTACCAGCGTTTGATGAAGAATAGTTATAGTTAGTATAAGAGTTGCTACCACCGTATGTTCTGAATGCACTGTTGGTGTTTGCACTTACACGTGATGGTGATAAGAATGACTCACGTATAGCTATCTGAACCATTTCTTTATATGAGAAAGCCAAGCTAGCTAACACAGCAAAATATAATGCTGTTAACATAGAGATAATAATAAAAATTATTATTGAAGGCTTTAGTGAATTGAATAATTCTCCACCACCTAGTGCTATAAATAACTGAAGACTATTGTTAGTATCAAATGAATTTGATGATAATAGTGAATAGAAAACAACAGATAAAATTATAGATACAGCAGAAAGAAGTCCGAAAATAATACAATATATAACAGATATTATTCCAAAGCCTTTAGATGAACCATAGATTAAAGAATAGCCAGTGCTTGAATGCTTAAGTGCTTTTAGGAATTTTGTTTGTAATATGTAATATAGACAAGAAAAGAATAAAGCAACTCCAACGAATACAGCAGATAGAATAGCACTAATTATATCGCTTTCAGCAAAAATAGAAAGAATTTGCAAAGCTAGTGAGAAAATTGATGATAATATAACAATTATTGACTGTATAAATGAAATTACGTATAAAAATTTAACAGTACCAGATGGTATAACGGTAGGATTTTCACTTTTTGAACGAATAATAATGTAAAGAAGTGAAATAGGTAAAATCAGCTTAAGAACAATTGTAGTAATCATTGAAGTATTCATACTTAAATTAATAAACTGATTGATTGATGAAGAATCCTCAGCAGTGATGCCAGAACCCTCTACAGCCTGTGCAAACTCCATAAGCGTTGGTAAGAAATCCTTAAAAGAATTCATAAATAAGGCATTAGTAATAACTAATGCTAATGAAACTATAAATAATAATTTTACAGTTCTTTTTTGCATAAAATGTTTAACATATGCAATGTTTTGTAGCTGAACAAATTGATCTTCAACTAAATTTTGATTATTCATTGAGTACCTCTCCTTATATAAAAACTTACATTTATTATATAATTTTTATGGTACAAAAACAAGAGTATAATAAGAATTTAATGGTAAAATAAAAGGTAGAAAATCAGTAAAATTTGTATTATATGCAAAATTTGTGTTTTCCTATTGAACAGACAATAGTTCTCGATAAAATCCATTTGCTTGAGGCCTTATCAGGATTATAATAATATATAGCACCACCACTAGGATCCCAACCGTTTATTGCGTCGCTTGCTGCTTTATAGGCAGAGTCAGACACAGGCTTGTTAATCTGTCCGTCATCTACACAGCTAAAGGCTAAGGGCTGAAAAATAACGCCTGCAATAGTATTAGGAAAAGAAGGATGATCAATTCTGTTTAATATAACTGCTCCAACAGCAACCTGTCCTTCATATGGCTCGCCTCGTGATTCGGCAGAAATAATTCTTGCAAGCAGATTGATTTCTGATTCTGTAAAGCTACTGTTATTTGATGAGGTAATAGCAAGTGCCTCCAGAGTTTTATCACCAACAATACCATCAGCAGAAAGATTATTATCCTTTTGAAAAGCGATAACAGCCTTTTTTGTGTTTGTGCCAAAGCTACCGTCGATACTTCCGTTATAGTAGCCAAGCTCATTTAGCTTTTTCTGAATTGCAATAACCTCATCACCGGTTGAACCATATTTAGAAAGAGCCTGTGCAGTGCTAGAGGTTAAGGAGATAAAAATAATAAGAACAGATAAAATAACTGTGAAAACTATATTTAAAGAATGCTTTTTAATTCTAACCATAGTACTACCTCGTATATAAAGTAAAGGATTATAGTATTTTTAGATACATATTGTATTCTATATAGTAGTATAAAGCTGATGAAAAATAATATTCAAAAAACTTTTAAAAAAGCATTGACAAAAATGAATGAAAACGATATAATAACAAAGCTGTCGAAAAACGGCAGTGAAAAACACCTGAACAGGTTATAGCTTTGGAGCTTGAATAGTTTATGGCTGGCTTTGATTAGCACAAGCCTGAATGAAAAAACTTCAAAAAACTTGAAAAAAGGTGTTGACAAATGAAACTTGATTTGATATAATAATCAAGCTGTCACAGAGAGCGACAACAAAATAAGAAATTTAAAGACGTTTTTTAGTAGATTTCAACAGAAATCGAAAAGAAAACGAAAAATAAATTTCAAAAAAAGTGTTGACAAACAAAACTCGATGTGATATAATAACAAAGCTGATTGAGAGCGAAAAGCTCAAAAGAAGCCACAGGACTTTGAAAATTAAACAACGCAAACAAGAAGACCCGTAATTACTTTGAGTAATGTAATGCTTTTTACGAGCGTAAGCGAGGAAAAAGTATTGCTACCAAAGGTTTACAGAAGTGAAGACAACACAACAAATGTCAAACGCTAAAAAGCGAACTTGAGAGCATCAAGCTTTAAGATGATTTTAAGCCGAAAGGCTTTAGATACAATTATTTTAGAGAGTTTGATCCTGGCTCAGGATGAACGCTGGCGGCATGCCTAACACATGCAAGTCGAACGGAGATTAAGAAGCTTGCTTTTTAATCTTAGTGGCGGACGGGTGAGTAACGCGTGAGTAACCTGCCTCTCAGAGGGGGATAACGTTCTGAAAAGAACGCTAATACCGCATATTATCACAGAATCGCATGGTTTTGTGATGAAAGGAGCAATCC
>JAXJTP010000107.1:0-6059 GCA_036309525.1 Acutalibacteraceae bacterium
GTATGAGGATTTTATGCTAGATGAAGATATGGGTTTAGTTGAAAGATATGAAAACTGGGTTAACAAGTGTAAGCAAAAATTGTAAGTATTAGCATAAAATAAGGGATAGACGATGAGAGATTTTATAAAGTCAAAGGAATATTTTGATATATTCATAGCTGAAGAAAAAGATAGAGTAGAAAAATTTGAGGCTAAAATTAAATCTGGAACACTTAAAGAGGATAGAGTATTACCAGTAAAGGACAAATTGCTTTTAATGAAGCTGGGAATTATTATTGCTAAGTATTCAAGAGGCGACTCAATTCCAGAGCTTAAGAATGAGTTTGAGTCTATTATAGACTTGTTTGTTGAAGCGTGTAATTTGGAATCCTATGATGATAATTTAAAATTTGCATCGTTAGCATATCTTTTTGATGTCAATGATGTATTAAGAGATAGAATTAAAATTAAATTATCTCAATCTCCGAATTATGATTACATAATTGATTTTATATTATTAGGAAATAAAGCCTCTTATGCTGGTAAATCTATAGCTTTTCCATATGAGTATTCAAAATTATTGAAAGCGATAGAGTCTGAGGAAATAAATTTAATTTCAGAATACATTTCAGAATGGTATAGTAAGCATAAGCATAATTCGTGGTACAATTCTCATAAATCATCGGTTAATATTTATTATGGGTATTGGTGCTTTGAAGCTGTGGCTGTGGCAAATAGATTAAATTTGGATTGTGAATTGCTGAAAAATAAAAAGTATTTTCCTTATGATTTAGGTTTGTATAGAATAGATAGCAAAGAAACTAAAGTGAATATCTGATTAAGTTTTATTATAAAAAGAACATAGACAAAAACATAATTGCATTGATGTTATAATAAACTCACAGTTAATCTTATTAGTAATAAAAAGCATTAGAAGCTTGGTGGTGCAAATATGAAATATAAAAATGCCAATGAAATACTTCCTGCTGAATTAGTTGAAGAGCTTCAGAAATATATTCAGAGTTAGTTTGTCTATATACCTAAAAAAGATAGACAAACTAACAGAGTAGTTACTGAATACAGAATTGAGCTTGAAAAAAGGAACGCTAGAATTTATACTATGCACCTTGAGGGAATCAGTAATGAACAATTAGCTAAAAGCTTTAGCTTAGCTGAGTCAAGTATACGACGAATACTTATTGAACAGAGGAAAAAATTTGATATTATGTCTGATAAAATCAAGGCTCTATTGCCAGCCTGGGGATTAAAAAACAAAAGTATAAAGCAAATTTATGCAACTGTATGGCAGATTGGTGATGACTATGTTCTAAAATTATATAGCGAGCGTGAGGCTTTAAAAAGAAATATTACAATAAATCAATATCTCGAAGCTATGGAAATACCTGTGGGTAAATTGCTCAGCACAACCAACGGAGAGCAATTTATAGAAGATAGAGAACAGTTTTTCTTCGTTTCAAAAAAGCTAAAGGGGAGTAATATTGTCAGCCTTAAATTTGGTAATAAAATTGCAGAGCAGATGGGAGAAATTATTGCAAATCTGCATATTGCTTTTAATAGCCTTGAAGATAAAATTGAGCTTTGGGAGAACAGCCTGCTTGACGAAATGAATGGCTGGGTGAAAGAAAGCTTTCAGAAAAGTGGCTGGCAGAATATAAGTCCAGAAGAGTATGAGCATATTATCGAAAGACTTGAAGGGCTATATAAAAGTCTTCCTGTTCAGCTTATACATAGAGATGTTCATTTCGGTAATTTTCTGTTTAATCAGAAGAACTTTAGTGGCTATATAGATTTCGATTTAAGTCAGAAAAATATAAGGATTTTTGATTTGTGCTACTTTGTTCTGTCAGTTTTATCCGAAAAGGAAAAATTTGAAATCACCGAGGAAAAATGGTTTGATTTTGTTGAGAAGGTTTTTGCAGGCTATAACAGAATTTTAAATCTTACCTCAGAAGAAAAGGAAGCTACTGTATTGGTTATGGAATGTATTGAGCTTCTGTTTCTTGCGTATTTTGAGGGACAAGAGGACTCTGCTCTGGCAAAAAATACGTATGATGTTTTCAAGCTTATCAATTCAAATGAAAAAAGAATTACAAGAATAATAAGATAACTGAAGGTTAGAATTTAATAACGATTGCCTTGATATGTTGAGGAGGATAACTAATGTTTAAAATATCAGATACCTATAGTTTAAAGGATATTTATGATTTTCAGCTAAGCTTTCAGACACCATACTTTTTTAATGTAGATTTTGAAATTTGGAAAAATTCTTTTGAGAATGATATTGACGGCGAAGGTAGAGCTTTATTCAAAGAGCTTGATGTAAAAGCAGTTTATGATAATGAGGAGCTTGTTGGATTTATTCAATATGGTAAAACTGCATTTGGCTTTGATAACAATGGTGAGATTTCAAGTGAGATTTCATACCCTGTTATTCGTAATTTCTACTTTCTAAAGGAAATACCTGAAGCAGGTAATCTATTGCTTAATAAGGCTATGCAAGCCTTAAATGCAGAGGATAGGATATATGCGTTCTTTCATTATTTTGGTATGAGCTGTTTTGCTCGTCATGGCAAGCTTTTTGAAAGACACACTCATATTGAAACTATGCTTAAAGAAAATGACTTTGTAATTGAGCACGAAAATGTATATTATTCATCTGTTATCAATAACGATGAAAATTCTGAGGTAGCAATTACAGCTAATGACCCTACAAAGGGTAATCAGCAGTATATAGATTTTAAAATTGACGATAAACAGGTTGGTGGCTGTGAGGTGCATTATATTGATGAAAGCACAGCATACCTACGTTGGATTTATGTCAATGGTGATATTACAGGCAAAGGTATTGGTACAAAATGTATGAAGGCTTTAAAGCACTTTCTTTATGAAAAAGGAATAAAAAGCTTTGATACCGACACAGCTCTTAATAATTTGGTAGCTCAGCATTATTATGAGAAAAACAGCTTTATTCGTGAGGGTGTTACAAGAAGCTATTATAAAAATCTGGAGAAATAATTTAAATCAACAATATTGAAAACGAAAAACTGGCTGTTGCACCTTGTTAGTGCAACAGCCAGTTTATACTTGTGCTTAATTTTATTTTACCTTTTTCCAATCTCCAAGCTTACGGTATCTGATAAGCATATTGTTAAAGTCCTCTTCTTTAACGCTTGCTCCACCTACCTGAAAGGCTTTTTTGCCTGATTTGTTTACAACTGTATATACACTGCCGTCTGTGTAGAATGTACCATTTGAATATGATTCATATCTGAAGGTTGTTGTGTTTACATTATCCTTAACGCTTATTTCACCTACATACAGAACAGTAGCATTATTTGCACTGCTGTCTGTAAACAGCTCAAACATACACGCTGTATTATTCTCGGTAGTTACGCTTTTTATAGTTTGTCTGCTTGGCTTTGTTCCTATAAAATGCACCATATCAAGCTGACATCCGTTACCACCTGTATAATAAAGGAGTAGATCCTTTGTTGAGTCCTTGTCTATATCAGACTCATAATAGGCGTAAAGCTTCATTTTATTGCCAGACTCACCAATAATTACATCGTCCTTAATGGTTTCAACATAGCTTGTAAATTCATCAGAAACATCTGTTACCTCTACTGTAATCTTACACATAGGTACATCTATACCCTGAACAGTACCTGTAACAGTGCAGGTACCAAGCTTGCCACCACCTGTAATTATGCCAGAATCACTTACTCTGGCAATCTCAGGGTCGCTACTTATCCACTTGATTCTGTCGTAATAGGCTGAACCAAGGTCGCAAGGCATTTGTGCCTTAGTGTAGTTACCCTCTGACAGTGAATGAGCTATTGAAATATAGTCATCTGCAAGCTCTCGTGATGATTTCAATGAAGTATAAAGCATTGTAAATTCATCTCTTGATTTTGGTTGATTATCTACCTTATATTCAGCCTTTTTTGTAATATCGCTTATGTTAGCTGGCTCTTTACAATAGTACTTAGCCTGTTCAGTTATCAGATTTCCACCAATAGAATAGAGGGTTGTTGTTTTCTCTGTGAAATTGGTTACTGTTTTAGTTTGTTCAGAAATAATACTTATTGCACCGTAAGCATCTATATAAATATCCTCTACATATTTACTGTAGCCACCACTTGCAATATTTGCGTAGGTATGGTTTGTCTGACTTATTACAGCATTAGTGCCAGAGGTTGTTACAACCTGTACCTTTTGGAAATCATTAGCCAATTTATAAACTATAAATAGCTCGTAGCTTCCATCATTGTTAAAGTCGGCTATTCTACAGCCACTCAGTCTGGCGTAGCCTGTTTTGTTGCCAGAGTACTTATATTCCTCTTTAGTCTTTATATTGGAAAGATAGCTGTTAAGTACATTTATCTGGTCTATTCTGTAATCGCTTACTCTTATATCGAAGGTTTTAATAGATGCGTCATAGCCCTCTACATATACACCAACCTTACATTCGCCCTTACTCATAGGAGTAACCAGACCCTTACTATCTATTGAGGCTATATTTTCATCAGAGGTTGTATATCTTATGTTATAGCTTTTACCCTCAACAGGATTTTTTATTTCAGCTGTAATTTGTGCTGTTTGTCCACTTGTAAGGCTTAAGTCCTGTGCAGATACAGAGGAATTAATTTCTGGTATAGGCTCAGTAGGTGCCACAGTTACAGGTTCAGTTGTTACTGTTGGCTGTGTAGGTGGCTCTGTAGTTGTTTGGAAATTAAAAATCTGAGAAAATGAAGGTAAAGTTAAGCTACTGTTATTCATTGCATAATAGGTATATGCACCACCCAAGGTAAGCAGTAATATAACAATTATCATAACAACAAGTAAAACAATCTTACCCTTTTTCAATAAAATCACAATCCTTTCCAATTGTATTGTTGGAATAAATTTATTTTATAATCAGTCTTTTAATATTAAAGGCTTAATTTTTCTGAAATCACCGTCCATAACAGAGAATTTGCTCTTTAGCTCAATTGTTACGTCAGGTGAAATGCTTGTGTGGATATACAATGAATCAAGACCAGCATTATAAGAGCCAAGAATATCAGTTTTGCAGTCGTTGCCTATCATTATACTTTCGTTTGCATTTAATCCGTAACGCTCAAGTATTAAATTGTAAAATGCCTTATCTGGCTTGCAGGTGTATTCGTCTGATGAAATAACAATTCCGTCAAACTTGTCCTCTAAGCCTAGCATTTTTATTTCTGGTGCAGTAAACCAACGCTGAGCATTTGTAAGCAGATAAACACCCTTGCCAGCCTTTCTAAGACTATCAAGCAGATCCTCTACACCGTCGTATAGCTTTATATATTTTGTAGAAATTACTCTGAATGCTTTTGCAGTATACTCACCAAAATTTTGTGGAGGCTCAACACCCTTGTTTCTTAGCAGGTCTTCAAAAACCTTTTCTATACGAATGTCAATGTTAGTAAAGTCGGGGTGTGCTTTTGCTACTTCGTCCTTTTCCTTTTCTACCTGTGCAAAGTAAGCCCTTTTAAGCTCCATAGGCTTATAGCTTGCACCCTCAAAGGCATAAAGCTCTGTCATTTTATCCCATAAATAGGTTTTCCACTCGTTTGTGTTTATATCTACCAGCGTGCCATAAAGGTCAAAAAGATAATTTTTATACATAACTATTTCTCCTAAAAATTTATTTGCTCTTATTATAACATAAAATAAATGTAAAACAAATACAGTTTCTTTACAATAATTACGATTTTTAAACCATATAACAGAATAAAGTGAATTTTTTATTAATATGAACAATTTCTTTGATAAATTCTGCAAGTAATTAAATAGCAGTTACTTATAAATTGCTTTTTAAAATCAGTGTTCATTTGTTTTGGGTAGCCTGTTATTTGGATTTTTTCAGTCTGCTGTGATGAATAAAAACTATTAAATGTAGGTTTGTCAATGATATGTTACACATTAGGAGAAAATAACTTCGCCCGTTTGGAGGAAATGCTTTAAGAAATCAGAAGGAGATTTCCACCCAAGAGGACGCATAGGAAAATTATTGTATTTTCTGTTGTGAACAGCTA
>JAXJTP010000108.1:0-8577 GCA_036309525.1 Acutalibacteraceae bacterium
AGTTCCATCTTTGTCACCTCCTTCATAACCCACTTTAATCAAAAAAGAAATTTTGGTCTATCAAAACGCTTTGACATTGTCCATTTTAGCCGTGTCAAAAGTATTTTACAGTGCGTGAAATTGGAATTTGTTCTATTATTCAAAACTATTCTTCTGAAAGAATTCATGAATCAATTCACATGGAATTATCGCTCCATATTTAAATCTATTCATAAAATCCGTACCTCCGCCGATATTTATACCAACAATTCTCATTTCCTCATTAAGCACTGCACTTCCACTACTTCCAGGAGCGATATAAGCATTATGAGTAAAGGTATTTACAGGACATAGTTCATCATTGCTTTCAAACAAATAATAATCTTTTGATGTAATAACACCAAATGAATAGACAAAACGCTTTCCTTCTGGATTGCTGATAACCGCAATTTTTTCATTGGTGTTTGGATTATCTTCGCTTACAGAAAGTACATTCAATGGTTCCTTTGATTTAAAAGAAATCACCGCTAAGTCATATTCTTCATCAATAAAAACTATTGTGGCTTTTTCAAATTGTTCATAATACATTTCACTGGAAACATATGATTCACTGCTTTTTTTGTACTCCGAATATGTAGGTACTCCATATGGTATTATAATATATTCCGTGTTTTGAAAATCTTTCACCACATGATATGCTGTTAATGCATAATAAGTATCTCCGTCTGCCCTAAAAATAACTCCACTCGCACCAACACCCCAAGAAACACTCGTAATGTTTTCTGTTATCTTTTTCTCTTGTTTTACAATCGCAATATTGCTTTCTAAAATATCATTCATAATCTTTTTATCGAAATCACCAGAATATCGTGTTTTACATTGATGTTCGTATACGCTTGGATATATAAACGCACATATGCATACGAACACAAATATTAAGGTAACAACAATTATTTTATTTTTATTATTTTTATTATTTTTATTATTTTTATTATTTTTATTATTCTTATTATCCATATTTTCCTCGTCAAATTCTCATTTATACAACAGTTCGACATATTGGAATTGGCTGATTTACTTCATACACTCTGATAATTGCTCTAATGCCCAGTTCTGCATTTCGACAAACATTTTTCCTTTTAATTGCTCATATTCTATCCAGCACAAAGTATGGTCTACCTCTACAGGTGCAAATTTTCTATCAAGCAATGTTCCAAAGTAGTAAGTTTGAATTGGGTGAAAATATCCAATCGTCGGATGCTTGATATATGCCTCAGCAGAGCATAATCTACCCTCTATACACGGAGAACAACCTACTTCCTCAATGCATTCTCTTTCAATACACTCCAAGTGGCTTTCTCCATTTTCCAAACCACCACCTAAGAAAAAATAACCTTTCTGAGTTTTAACCACACCAATTTGATTATTGTGACGAGGTATGAGGTACACACCCTCTCGGTCTAAATATTCAACATTATCTTTTGTTCCAAAAATTCTATGCATACTATTCTCCGTCAAATTCAAGCTTATAGGATAAATTATACTATATTTATCCTATAAAATAAAGTATTTAATTCCCCCCATACTTTTGTATCGAGTTCTGACAGTCTGGACTGGAAGGACCCTATACCACAGCTGTACATATTTTGACTATTACAGACAAGCTTTATTTTAAGTTAAAAATTTGAAGAAATATATTCCTCTGCAAAATGTGCAGAGGTGGCACCGTCTGAAACAGCTGTAACTATCTGACGAAGTGCTTTTGTTCGCACATCACCTACTGCGTAAACTCCTTCAATATTTGTTTTAGTTGACTCGTCT
The DNA here is from genome assembly GCA_036309525.1 of Acutalibacteraceae bacterium. GTDB lineage: Bacteria > Bacillota > Clostridia > Oscillospirales > Acutalibacteraceae > CAG-964. The sequence goes on from JAXJTP010000108.1 coordinate 1,801, forward strand.
GCTATTATATATCCGTTTTTATCCAGAGCAAAGGCTCCGTTAAGGAATTCTGTTGCAGGGCTTCTGCCAATGCTTACAAAAATTGCATCACATTCTATATCAGTAGCCTCGCCTGTATTTATATTCTTTATTTTTGCACCAACTACCTTTTTATCTGTAATAAATTCAGTAACAGTGCTGTTCCATATAAATTCAACATTTTCAGCCTGCATTAATGGCTCGTTATAAACCTTTGTTGCTCTTAGTGTATCTCTGCGATGAACAATATACACCTTTTTGGCGATTCGTGACATATATAGTGCGTCTGCTACAGCAGAATTTCCACCACCTATAACTATAACAGTTTTATCCTTATAAAATCTTCCGTCACAATGAGCACAATAATGAATACCTCTGCCAGTGAATTCCTGTTCATTCTCAAGACCAAGCTTTCTAGGGTTTGCACCAGTAGCAATAACAACTGCTTTACTTAAAAAGGTTTTATTTGCTGTTTTTACCTTTTTTATTTTTTCAGAAAAATCTACCGACACAACCTCAGAATATATTGTTTTTGCTCCAAAACGCTCGGCACCCTTTTTCATTTTCATACCAAGAGCAAAGCCATTAATACCCTCGTCAAAGCCAGGGTAATTATCCACTATATCGGTAAGTGCCATTTGTCCACCAGCAGACATTTTTTCTATTACAGCAGTTTCAAGACCAGCACGACACGCATACAATGCCGATGTATACCCACCAGCACCTCCTCCGATTATTAAAACGTCAAAAACCTGTTCCATATTGAACCTCCTTTACTATATGTATATATTATACCATAATAAAGCTTATTTCAACAGTGCTATTATAAATAAACACCAATCAACAGCAAAATAAAGGGTCGAAGCTATAAATTAAGCTCCGACCTGAAAATATCTATTATTCTTTAATAAGCATACTATCAAGAACCTGCTCTAATTTGAATATACAGGACTCCTGATTGTAAGGTACATTCTGGTAATCAAATATAACTATGCGTACAGCTAATATTCCGTCACCCTCCATATCAATAAATGCATAGGTTTCTCCACGATTAATAAATTTTGTATACCAGATGGTAGCCTCTCCGTATTCTGTTGAATATGTTGCACACTTGTCAGCAAACGAAGCTTCTTCATCGAAAGGGTTTATTATATGATTAAAAAGCATATCATCAGTAGATGAATAGCCTCTCATCAAGCTTGCTTTACAGCTATATCCATCATCCTCATAATAAACAGCAGTATCAATAAGATTTATACTGTCATTTACATTAAAGCCATAAGGAGTATACACTGTAAGCTCAAAATCTGATTCGTTGGTGGTGTTATCATATTTTAGAGTTTTAGGTTCCCCCTTGATATATGGTTCAGGTAGTGTAGTCTGAGCTATAAACACATTAGTTTCATCATTAAATGTATCTGTTACATTAAAGCTGTTTTGATATTCTGGTTCAATATCCTCTTCAGGCACTATACTCTCAACGTTTTTTAAGAATTGATTAAACTCATCTTTGCTTTCAGAGGTATCTAAGCTTAATAAAAAGCCTATTACTCCCACTAAAAGTAATACTACAACAGCTATATACACCAATATAATTATTGAGGTTGATTTTTTATCGGGCTTAGTAAGCTCATCATAGTTGTATTTTACATTTCGCCTTTGAGTGTTTTCGGCATTATTTTGAGTAATGCTATTATCTTCGTTTCTGTTTATTTCAGGTATAGGAGCTATTACCTTTTGCTGAGGTGGTATTTGTTGCTGAGGTGGCATTTGGGTATTTGAATTATTCGATTGTGCTGAATAAAACTCCTCTACAAAGGCTCTTCCACTTGAAGGCTTTTTTCGAATATTTATACCCTGAGAAGCATTTTGATTGCTTTCTGGCTTAGCTGTGCCTGCATCAGATGCTTTTCTTAATGATGGTATATTATTACCAACAGGCTTATTCTGCATAGGAATGGTTCTATCCTGTGAAACAGTATTTCGAGAATTAAAAATCTCTGGAACAGCAGAATAGGTTCCTAAAGCTGGTTGAGTATTATTAAAATTAGAATCGTTATTCAAACTCTCATTTTGATTTGGAAAAGAGCTATTAAATTCTTCGTTTCTATTGTCTGGGTTGTTGTTCATACAATTACTTTCCTTTTTATTTTATTATGTGTATTTATTAGATATATTAGCATAAATAATTTAAAAATACAATTACAGTTTATTAATAGATTGTTAAATAAAACCAGCTATATGATGTTCCTAAATAAACAGTCAACATCTCATTATTTTAGTAGAAAAGATAGATACAGCTTTGATAAGAATAGATATTCATTGACACTATTTAATCGTAATGCTATAATTTGGATTACAGCTATTTTAAGGAGGAACATACAATGAAAAACAGTAAAAAGCTAAGTATAGTTACATCCTGTGGGTTAGTTGTAGCTATGTTGGCAACATCAACATCAGCTTTTGCTGACTCTATCTCAGTAGATACATCAACAGATATTGATGTAAAAACAATCTATGAAAAGTGGGTAAGCTATCCAGATTCATCTTTAGGTTCAGCTTATAATGCAGGCTGGAAGTATAACGAGGAGAATGATTATATCAACACTACTCAAAATGTAGGATGGACAGGTTTCTATAATCCAGCTATCGATAACCTGACAACAGGTACTTTCGCATTTAAAATGCGTGATAGTGACTCGGATCCTTGTGGCTTTGCCTGGGGAATTACTAAGGAAGGTACAGACGAAGATCCAGTATATTCATTCTACGCATATGAGGAATGTCATAATTCTAAATATTGGAGCGTTGCATATATAAGTGAATGGCATCCTGCTAAAAATACTTTTGAGCACAGAGGTCCTCTTTACCACGGTACAATTGACGCAGCTGATTCACAGTATGACCACGCAGGTAAAGATGCTAACGGTGTTGGATTTGCAGAGGGTAAGGTGCTTGCATACGGTACTTTAGATGGATTCGGAGTAAATCATTCTGAGTTTCACAAGGTTCTTATCGACATCAAGGAAGAAGAAGTTTCTATTTCAGTCAACGACAAGGAGCTTGCAACAGTAGAGACTGAAACTCAGGCTGGTAGCTTTGGTCCTTTTGCAACAAGCAACCCTTATGCATATTTCAAAAACCTAAAAATGGTTTCTACAAATGAAATAATGCTAAACCCTGTATTTGAGTACAGAAACGCTGACGGTGAGAGCGTTGAAGAGGTATATCTTGATTCTGAGCTAACAATTGCTGACCTATCAACATTTGAGGGTTCTGAAATCATTAAGTTTAACTGGACAGTTTCAAAGGACGGCGAGGTTATCTATACAGGCACTGAGCCTTACACAGAGTATACTGCTGAGCTAGGTACATACGAAACAAAGCTTAGCCTTGTAAATGCTCATGGTATTACTTCTGGTGAATACAAGAAAACTCTTACAGTAGTAGAGGTTCCAGAAGAGCCAACAGAAGCTCCAACAGAAGAGCCAACAGAAGCTCCAACAGAAGCTCCTACAGAAGAGCCAACAGAAGCTCCAACAGAGACTCCTACAACAGCACCTACACAGGCTCCTACAGAGGTAGCTACAACAGCACCTACACAGGCTCCTACGCAGGTAGCTACAACAACACCTACACAGGCTCCAACACAGGTAGCTACAACAGCACCTACACAGGCTCCTACACAGGCTCCTACAAGTGCAACATCAGGTAATGTTGTAAACACAGGTAGTGCTGGCTTTGTTGTAAATATGCTTGCAGTACTTGCAACAGCTTCACTTGCAACAGTTGCTGTAACAGTCTACAGAAAAAGAAATGAAGAGAACTAATTAGGGAGTATCTGAAAACAGAAAAACGACTGAATATTTCGCTAATACGAGGTAAGTCCGAGATAAAAACGGAGAAATAGACAGTTATTTTGAGCTTTCAAATACGACATAATTCTTTTAAATTTTAAAGGTCACCTTACATTGTGTAGGGTGACCTTTTTTGCTATTAGTATTAATATAATCTTCACAACTCTTTGTCGCAATATGTTATAATATAGCAAAAGAGGTGGTTTTATGAAGCTTTATGAGCTTATTATTAAGGATCATAAAGAAAAAGAAGTATATTCAGAATTCCCAGTGCTTAATATAAGCAACGAAATATGGCTTGCATTTATACAAGAAATGCGTACCTGGAGTGAGGCTGATGTTTATGCAATATCATTCTTTGTTGATTTTGATATAGATGAACAATCGCAGATTTTATTGCACTTTGGTTATAATACAGAATCGCAGTATGAAAAAGAGCTTTGTGATGATATAGACAACGAAACAATACGCTGGAATTATACCTTTTGGCTACAAAATGAAACCTTTTGCTTTGGTGAGGACGGACAAACAGACCGTATGATAACCGAGTGGATGAAGCAACAGAAAATCCGTGATTTTGAAGCAGTTGAGATGTTTGTAGAAAATGTTGTTTATGCAGTAAATGAAATACATAAAAGTGGAGTAATAGCAGAGCATTTTGGCAAAGAAATTCCTATAATTATTCACACAAAGCATTACTATGAGGATATTGCAAACATAAATCTTCAAGCAAATGGAAATTTCTTAGATAGAAAATTTGTTGAATACTGCTACAGAGATTTTAAGGAATAATTTTATACACTATCCTAAAGCTGAATATCAACATTGTATTCCTTTAGCCAAAAATCAATCTGGATAAGATAAGCTAAAATCTGAGGTGCATTCATAAGCTGACCATACCATGGTGAGGATACTCTGCTTGGATTTTCTATAATGCTGTTTATTGTATTAACATCTAAAAATTGTATAATTACACTTTTTTCTTTTATCAGCCTTTTTATTGCAGATACACATAGCTCAAAGTATATTGGGTTATGTGTTTTTGGGTAAGGGCTTTTTTTTCTCCATATAATTTCGTCAGGCAATATTCCCTGCATTGCTGTACGGATTATTCCCTTTTCTCTGCCGTTTAAGGCTTTAAGGCTCCACGGCATATTATATGCATATTCTACAATACGGTAATCACAGAATGGTACCCTTACCTCAAGACCGTTATACATACTACATCTGTCTTTTCTGTCTAATAGTCCCTGCATAAACCAATTAAAGTTAAGCACAAACATTTCTTTCATTCTTGCTTCTAGCCTTGCTTCGTTTGGTAGCTTGTCAACAGAGCTTATTGTGGACAGATATTTTTCGTGGACATACTCTTCACCCTTTGGCAGAAGCCCCTTTTTCAAAACCTCTCTACGTATATCTAAGCTACGTGACCATGGGAAGGTATCCTCAAATAATATCTTTTCATTATGATACCACGGATAACCACCAAAAAGCTCGTCGGTACATTCACCTGATAATGCAACTGTAAAGTCCTTTTTTACCTCATTACAGAACAAAATCAGAGAGGAATCTACATCTGTCATAGCAGGCAAATCTCTTGCTCTTACAGCGTCGTACAAGGCATTGAATACATCTTTATTTTTAAGCACAACATTCCTATGGTTTGTATCTGCAAAGCTACTCATAAGCTGTATATACTCATTATCTGAATTTGGCTGAAAAAGATTTCTCTTGAAATATTTTGAGTTATCCTCATAATCAACTGAATAGGTAGTAAGCTTGCCTTTTCCATTCTCTTTAAAATAATCTGACGAAAGCTTGCTTATTATACTCGAATCAAGTCCACCAGATAAAAAGGTACATAACGGAACATCTGAAACAAGCTGTCTTGTAATTGCGTCCTTTAAAAGCCAGCGTGTGTGCTCAATTGTTTCTTCTTTATTGTGTGGGTGTGGTCTTGCTCTTAGCTTAAAGTATTTTCTCTTTTTCAGCACACCATTTCTGTAAACTCCACATTCACCAGGAAGAAGCTCAGAAACATTTTTAAAAATACCACAACCACCACTTCTGCCAGGGCCTATAAAGAAAATATCCATAAGCCCCTCTTCGTCTACAGCAGGCTTTAGCTTAGGACAAGCAAGAAGAGCCTTTATTTCTGACGCAAATATAAAGCCATTATTATATTGATAATAGAAAAATGGCTTTACACCAATTCTGTCTCTGGCTATAAAAAGCTTTCTGTTGTCGTGGTCATAAATAGCAAAGGCAAAAATTCCATTAAGCTTATCTATGCAGTTTTCTCCCCAATGAAGATAGGCTGTAAGCAAAACCTCTGTATCAGAGCGTGTAGTAAATTTATATCCAAAGCGTTTAAGCTGTAGGCTTAATTCCTCTGTGTTATATAGCTCTCCGTTATACACAATGGTGCATTTACCAAGCTTACCTTGCTTTGTCATTGGCTGTAAACCGTGCTGAGGGTCAATTACAGCAAGTCGTCTGTGCATAAGACATACGTCCTTTTCACGACTGAAAAATACGCCCTGCTGGTCAGGTCCTCTGCTTTTTAAGGTGTTTACCATTTTCTGAATAACAGGCTGTTTTTCTGTAAGGCTTTCATAACGGTCTAACCACCCAGCTATTCCACACATAAACAAAACTCCTTTCAAACACTTGCTGTATATATTATATTCAGCAGGTGTTTGTTTTGTTCGTAGCTTTTAATGGAAAATATGTAAAGTAATAAATTTGGGTTTGTCGGGGAGTTACGAATTAGCACAAACAAAAACTTGAAGTTTGGGTAAAGCCTTTTCAAAGGTTTTTGGGGTTAAGGGGTGAAACCCCTTACAGGTTTTAAGGACGGAGTCCTTAACGCATAATCGTCTTTTAAAATGCCGTTTTCAAC
>JAXJTP010000109.1:0-7140 GCA_036309525.1 Acutalibacteraceae bacterium
ATTAATTTGTTAAATTGTAGTTTGTCGGTGAGTTACGAACAAACCAAAACTTAAAGTTTGGGTAAAGCCTTTTTAAAGGCTTTTGGGGTCGAGGGGTAACACCCCTCGTGGGATTTTAAAGGGCAACGCCCTTTAACTCATAGTTTTTCCTAAAAATGCCGTGTACACGGCATTTTTACAAGACAATTATTCGTTTATGGCTTCGCCCTAAAAACTCACGAGGGCTTTGCCCTCGACCCACCACCCTTTAAAAAGGCTGGACCCAAACTTTACGTTTTTCTCTATCAACGTTTGTGCGTAACTCCCCTAACAAACCCAAATTTGCACTTAAATATACTCTGTGTAAGAATTCAATAAATACTGTAACACCTGCCCTCTGGCTTAATAATATAAGCGTAGGGGGTGTTTTTATGCTAAGAAAGAGATATAAAAGACAATCTATTGCTTGGAGACTTATATTGATTTCTATTTTAGGCTTAATTCTTACTGCTTATTTTGTTTTTGAAAGCTACATAGAACAAAGTATATTAGATATAACAAGAGTAAAGGCAGAGGAATTATGCAACGATGCTGTAAATACTGCTGTTTTAGGTGTGCTTGAAGATAATAATTTTAATTATACCGACTTTGCCACAGTGGTTTTTAATGAGCAAGCAGTTACAAATATAAGTACTAACTCTGTTACAACAAATAAATTTAAATCACTTGTAGCCATAAGGGCACAGGACGAAATAGATAATATGAGTGGTACAGAAATAAATTATAAGCTGGGAGATTTTAGCAGTATGTCGCTTTTATCAGGTAGAGGACCCGACCTTGTAATAAAGCTATATCTGACATCAAGCGTAACAACCGATATTATCAGTAGCTTTGAAGCCTGTGGAATTAACCAGACAAAGCATACTCTTTCAATAGAGGTAATCTCTAAGGTTTATATTACTTCTAATGCTGAAGAAGAAACCTATACCACTGTGGTAACAACAATACCAATTACAGAAAATATTATTGTAGGTAGTACACCTTCGCTATATATCAATTAAATAAACCATATCCACATAAAAACAAGGAGCCTGCAAATTAGCAGGCTCCTGTTTTATTGGGAATGTTATGTTATTTATCAGAATAATTCGCACACAAGGTCACAGTATTCTACTGGGTCTTCTATCTGCAAGCCTGCAATAAGCAATGACTGTGCATATAGAATTTTTGCAAGCCTTTCAGCCTTCTCCTTGTTGCTGTTGTATGCCTCTTTTAGTGCATTAAAGGTCTTATGGTCTGCATTAAGCTCAAGAACCTTGCTTGCTGTTGGCTTTGGTTCATCACCAGGCATTTGTGCAAAGTACTTTTCCATTTCTATTGAAATTGCACCCTCGGCTGATAAGCAAACAGGATGTGACTTTAGTGTTTTTGAAATTACAGCCTTTGTAATTTTACCACCTAGCTTTTCAGCTACAAAATCAAGTAGCTCCTTGTTTTCTTCAGCCTGCTTTTCTGTTTTCTCTTTTTCTTCATCAGACTGCAATTCAGCATTTTCATCAGCTATTGAAATAATTGTTTTTTCGCTATACTGCATTAGAGTTTTTGCAACAAACTCATCAATATCATCTGTAAAATATAAGAACTCATAGCCCTTATCCTTGCAAAGCTCTGTCTGTGGCAAGGCTTTAATTCTCTGCTCTGTGTCACCACAAGCATAATAAATATACTTCTGGCTTTCTGGCATTCTTGAAACATAGTCAGCTAATGTTGTATATCCGTCTACTGCTGAGCTTCTGAATACCAATAAATCCTGTAAAGCCTCTCTGTTCATTCCATAGCTTGAGGCAATGCCGTATTTAATTTGTAATCCAAAAGCCTTCCAGAATGTAGCATATTTATCAGGTGCATTTTTAAGTAGCTTCTGAAGCTCTGTCTTAATCTTTTTCTCTATATTCTTTGCTATTATATTTAGCTGTCTGTCATGCTGTAAAAGCTCTCTTGAAATATTAAGTGATAAATCCTGAGAATCAACAACACCCTTTACAAATCTGAAATAATCAGGAACAAGCTGTTCGCACTTATCCATAATCATTACACCATTTGAATATAGCTGTAAGCCCTTGTCAGACTCCTTAGTATAATAACCATATGGAGCAACAGCAGGAATATACATCAAAGCCTTGTAGGATACTGTACCCTCTGCACTTACATTAATTGTTGCAAGTGGATCTGTCATATCCATAAACTTTTCTTTATAATAATTATTATACTCCTCCTGAGTTACCTCGCTTTTATTTCTTCTCCAAATTGGAACCATACTATTAAGAGTTTTAACCTCTTTTACTGTTTCGTACTTTGGTTCCTCTGACTCTGGTGCTGTATTAACAGTGCTTTCAACCTCCATTTTTATTGGGAAGCTGATATAGTCAGAATACTTCTTAACAAGTGACTGTATTTTATAGCTTTCAAGATACTGTGCATAATCCTCTGAGTCAGCGTTTTCTCTTATATGCATAATAATCTGAGTACCACAGCTATCCTTTTCTGTTTCTTCTATTGTATAGCCGTCAGCACCTGTTGATTTCCAAATATAGGCTTTGTCGCTGTTGTATTTCTTTGTTATAACAGTAACCTCATCTGCAACCATAAAGGCAGAGTAAAAGCCTACACCAAACTGACCGATAATGTCTGTTTTTTCGTTTTCGCTAAGCTCGTTTTTAAACTGAAGGCTTCCACTTTTTGCGATAGTACCCAGATTATCCTCAAGCTCCTCGTATGTCATACCAATACCGTTATCGCTTACAGTAAGTGTTCTGCTCTCTTTATCCACATCTATTCTGATGAATAGCTCAGGTAGCTTTTCTGCTGATTGGTCTGTAAGAGAAACAAAATGTAGCTTGTCTAGTGCATCACTTGCGTTTGAAATAATTTCTCTAAGAAAAATCTCCTTATGAGTATATATTGAATTAACCATAAGGTCCATTAATCGTTTGGACTCAGCTTTAAAATCCTTCTTTTCCATTCGTATAACCTCTTTCTTGATTTTTCCTATGTGTAGAGTAGCCTAAATTTATTCCCACACGTAGGTATATCCACTACATTATGTAGTGGATATATTTACAAAAATATTATTACATTTTTTCTGGTGCTGGATATTCAACACCTAGTGTATCTACTGTAACTGATTTCATTACCTGTGGATCAAGTGGCTTGTCTGCATAGTCTGTGTCGCACTCTGCAATAGCGTTTACAAACTCCATACCCTCTGTTACCTTACCAAATCCAGCGTATGAGCCATCAAGATGTGGTGCATTCTTATGCATAATAAAGAACTGTGAGCCTGCTGAATTTGGCATTGCTGAACGAGCCATAGAGATTACACCCTCTGTATGCTTTAATGTGTTGTTAAAGCCATTCTGTGCAAACTCACCCTTTATACCGTAGCCAGGACCACCACAGCCTGTACCGTCAGGACATCCACCCTGAATCATAAATCCATAAATTACTCTGTGGAAGGTTAATCCGTTATAATAGCCACTATTAGCTAAGCTGATAAAATTATTTACAGTGTTTGGAGCTATCTCTGGGTAAAGCTCACCCTTGATAACATCGCCATTTTCCATTTCAATTTTAAAAATTGGATTACTCATTATAACAACTCTCCTATTTTATATTGTTAAATTTTAATAAAAAACTGCAATAGCTTTTTCCATAAAAATATTATAGCTCACATCTTATGTTTTTTCAAGCACTTAAGCCCCTAGAGTGCTAATTATTTTGTAAACAAACGATTAACAATCATTTATATTTACTTTTTAGTTGACTTTATTGTAAAATTTTAGTAGAATAAAGTTGAAACGGAGGTATTCAGCAATGGATAATAACAACTTTAACAATGGTCAAAATAATTATCAAAACGACGCAAACAGCTTTGGTCAGAATCAGGCAAACAATGGTTGGAGCGATCAACCAAACAATAATTGGAATAATAACGGTATGAATCAGGACAATAATTTCAATAGTCCTATGTCACCATATAATAATGCAGGCTTTGATCCAAATCAGACATATAGTAATGATTTCAACAATACACAGAATAATATGAATTCAGACTATAACTACGGAAACAACGGTTATCAGCCTATGGATAATAATCAATATGGTTATGAAAACCAGCAGTATGTTAACAATCCTATGTCATTTGGTCCTGATGCTTACAAATCAAAGGCTACTTCTGCACTTGTGTTAGGTATTTTAAGCTGTGTAATCTCTTTGGTTGGTGTTATAGTTTTCTTTGGTGCTATTGCTTCATCTGATGATTTTGTTGCTGGTTTTGGCGTTATACTTTCGGGTCTTGTACCAATTATATCTCTAATCTTAGGTATTATAGGTATTTGTGTTGGTGCTAGCTATCATAACAAATCAAAGCTCACTGGTAATCAATCAAACAAAGGTAAAGCAACAGCTGGTATCGTTATAAGTGTTATAAGTGTTATATTGTCAGCTATTGCAACTTTATCCTGCACAGCATGCGTTGCTTGTGCTGGTTGCGTTGGTTGCGTTGCTGGTAGCTTAGACGAAGGCTATTACGAAGACTTTAACTATGATGATTTTACCTTTGAAGATTTCGAGGATTATCTATAATTAAATAAACAACAAAAGGCAGTGTGCTATAACACTGCCTTATTTTTTAGGAAGTGAATTTTATATGTTTACTACGGTTAATTCTCTAGGCGTAGAGCTACCCTATTATGGAATTATGACAGCATTAGGAATTTCAGCCTGCTTTTTGTTAATTCATTTTACTAAAAACAAGCGTGAAAACATTGATAGTATTGAATATTTGCTTATCAGTCTGGCTGGTGCAGGCTTTGCATTTATACTATCTCATATGCTATATGCTATTGCACACTATAAAAAAATACTCTTTATTGTTACACATCCCGATAGATTATTCGAAAGTCTACAATCCTTTGTTTTTTATTTTTCTGATATATTCGGTGGAATGGTTTTTTATGGTGGTTTAATAGGATTTTGTATCGGTGCTTATATCTATATGAAAAAGACTAAGCTAGATGTAAATGAGTATTCAGATACTTTAGTACCGTGTATTCCACTATTTCACGCATTTGGCAGAATAGGCTGTTTTTTAGCTGGATGCTGTTACGGAATCGAAAGTGAATTTGGCTTTACTTATAGATATGCGATAGTAGAATCGGCTAACGGAGTCTGTAGATTCCCTGTTCAGTTACTTGAAGCAACAGAAAATATACTTATCTGTGTGTTGCTTACTGTATTGCTGTACAAATGCAAAAAAATGCAACACGGTATGCTTATATGGATATATGGTTTAATTTATCCTGTTGTAAGATTTATAAACGAGTTTCTTCGTGGAGATGTTGCAGAGCGTGGATTTTTTGGCGTACTTTCAACCTCTCAATGGATAAGTATTTTTATTTTTGTGCTATCATTAACAATGGTGCTTGTAAGAATCTTAAAAAAAGATAAAAAATTAGAAGCATAAAGGAGCCACACAATGCAATTTGGTATATCATCAGCCTGCTTTTATCCTCAGGATATATTAGAGTCGATAAAGCTACTGGCTGAAAAGAATGTTAAAGCCTTAGAAATTTTTGCTAATACCGAAAGCGAGATTACACCGAGCTTTGCCAAGGAAATAAAGAATATAACTGACTACTATAATATAGCTATTGATTCTATTCATCCGTTTACATCAGGATATGAATATATTATGATTTTTTCAGATTATAAAAAGCGTTTTGCAGATGCAGTTGAGTTTTACAAGAGGTACTACAGCTTTGCAAACGAGCTTGGTGCAAAGCTTGTTGTATTGCACGGTGACAAACGCTTTGCAAACAATGGGGGTATTCCTGATGAGGAATATTTTGAGCGTTATTATAAACTTGCACAGGCAGGCAGAGCAATGGGCGTAACCTTGGCACAGGAAAATGTAAATCTTTTCAGAAGCCAAAGCCCTGATTTTTTAAGAAAAATGAGAGAATACCTTAATGACAAAGTTGATTTTGTTTTCGATATAAAGCAGGCTGTACGCTCTGGTAATAATCCATACGAGGTATGTAAGGCTATGGACAACAGAATTATTCATCTGCACATAAACGACAACAACAGTAACAATGATTGTATGCTACCAGGTACAGGTGAAATGGATTACAATAAGATTTTTTCTCAGCTACGCTCACAAGGCTTTAACGGTACAGCTGTAATAGAGGTTTATCGTAAAAATTTTGAGAATGTAGAGCAACTAATTGCCTCTCATAGCTTTATGAATGAAAACTTTGCAACTGTATAGGCATAATTACCCATATTGCTTGAATTTATAAATAATATATGGTATAATATACTAAAAGCAATTTAGGAGTATATATTTATGAAATGTCCATATTGTGCTTACGAAGAAAGCAAGGTTATAGATTCACGCTCAGCAGATGACGGCGAAAGAATAAGACGACGCAGAGAGTGTCTTAAATGTGGTAAACGCTTTACAACACACGAAATTGTAGAAACTGTTCCTATTATGGTAATTAAGCGTGACAAAACAAGAGAGCCATTCAGTAGAGAAAAGCTTTACTCTGGCTTAATGAAGTCATGCGAAAAACGACCTATATCAATTCAAACTATTGATAATGTTATATCAAACATAGAGGCGAATATTCAAAATTCTCTTGATCGTGAGGTAACCTCTGAGAAAATTGGAGAGCTTGCAATGGAGCACCTTAAAGAAATAGACGAGGTTGCCTATGTGAGATTTGCCTCAGTTTACAGACAATTTAAGGATATTAATACCTTTATGCAAGAGCTTAACAATCTTTTAAAATCAAAATAAAACTGGAATTTCCTTTATATAAAAACCCATAAAATCTATGTTTGAGTAGATTTTATGGGTTTTTTGTTTCTATTATTTCTGTACAAATTTGGGTTTGTTGGTGTGAGCTAACGCTCACACCAAAGGAAAGACAGCTTAAAAGTTTTGATTAAACTTTTTCAAAAGTTTATGGGGTCGAGGGGTAACACCCCTCGTGGGATTTTACGCAATCAATCCCTACGGGATTGGTTACATTAGGCAAAACCCTTTAACTTCTCGTTAATTCCTAAAATGCCGTTTTCAACGGCATTTTAAAA
>JAXJTP010000110.1:0-12586 GCA_036309525.1 Acutalibacteraceae bacterium
GGATATTTTAGAACATTTGTTATATATCAGCAAATATTTTAGGGAAGATTTACAAAAACATTTTGGATTTGTTGGGCTAACGCACAAACGCTGATAGAGAAAAACGTGAAGTTTAGGTCCAGCCTTTTTCAAGGCTGGCAGGTCAAGGACAGAGTCCTTGCAGGTTTTAAGGACGGAGTCCTTAACGAATAATCGTCTTTTTAAAATGCCGTTTTCAACGGCATTTTAGGAATTAACGAGAAGTTAAAGGGCTTTGCCCTTTAAAATCCCACGAGGGGTGTTACCCCTCGACCCCATAAACTTTTGAAAAAGTTTAATCAAAACTTTTAAGCTGTCTTTCCTCTGGTGTGAGCGTTAGCTCACACCGACAAACCCAAATTTCTTTTTATCAAAGTAATATTTCATAAAAAGAAATTTCTATCTATAATTTATAAAATGCTTTAAGTAAATTTGTACAAATATATAATAGTTATTTTCTTTATCCACAGCTATAATTAATACATACAGTCAAAAATATCCCCTTATTTTTATGACATATGTAAAAAACACAGTAGAAAGAAGGAAAAAACTATGCTTTTGAAAAAAGCAATATCCATTGCATTGGCAACAGTTATGACTGGAACATTGGCTGTAGCCTCTACCTCGGCAGTTGTAACAAATGATAATTTATCCGGTGCAAGTGCTTATTATAATTCTCATGATAATTACGCAACCTACCACGGTAACGACCTTGGTGCGACCTACAGCAAGGAGTCAACTACCTTTAAGGTTTGGGCTCCAACTGCAAGCTCTGTAAAGCTTAATCTTTATGCAACAGGCTCCGACAATGAGGACGGTGCAAAGTCTCTTGGAGTACATAATATGACTAAGGATTCAAGCAATAATGTATGGAGTGTTACAGTAAAAGGGAATCTTAACAGTATATACTACACCTACAGCATAACAAACAAGGGCACTACACAAGAAACACAGGACGTTTACTCCTTAGCTACTGGTGTAAATGGTAAACGCTCTATGGTTGTAGACCTTGACTCAACCGACCCTGAGGGCTGGAATACAGACAAGCACGTGCTTTTCAATTCTGCACAGGAGGCAGTAGTGTGGGAGGTTCACGTTCGTGATTTTTCAATTTCTGACAGCTCAGGTATAAGCGACGAAAACAAGGGTAAATATCTTGCATTTACTGAGGGTGGAACAAAGCTTAACTCTGATACAAGTGCAAATGCAATTTCTACAGGCATTGATTATCTTGTAAAGGCTGGAATCAATTGTGTTCAGCTTATGCCTGTTTATGACTTTGGCTCGGTTGACGAAACTGTAACAGGCGACCCATCAAATCGTAACTGGGGCTATGACCCTGTAAACTACAATGTTCCTGAGGGCTCATATTCAACAAATCCATACGATGGTAATAAAAGAATTACAGAGTTCAAGCAAATGATTCAAGCATTGCACGACAGGGGTATTTCGGTAGTAATGGATGTTGTTTATAACCATACATATTCTACCGAGGAATCCTGTTTCCAGAAAACAGTACCAGATTATTATTTCAGAAAAACCTCTGAATCAGTTTTTTCAAATGGCTCTGGCTGTGGTAACGAAACAGCCTCTGATAAGCAGATGTACAGAAAATATATGATTGATTCTGTGCTTTATTGGGCAGAGGAATATCACATAGACGGATTCCGTTTTGACCTTATGGGTATTCACGATATAAAAACAATGAATGATATTCGTAACAGCCTTGATAACCTTTATTCAGATGGCTCTGGAAAGAAAATTCTTATGTATGGTGAGCCATGGACTGGTGGCACAGTTGCCATTACAGACGGTTGCTCACAGGCTAGAGCTAATGCTTTAAATTCAAGAGTAGGTATGTTCTGCGACTCATACCGTGACGCTATAAAGGGTGGCACAAACGACGCTTCAACAGGCTTTGTACAGGGTAACAATGAAAAAACCTACACAGTTGTACAGGGTGTACAGGGCAAGGGCTTTTCTGCTATAGCACCATCACAAACCATTGCATATGCTGACGCTCACGATAACCTTATTCTTTGGGACAAAATTGTAAAGAGTAATTACAGCACAAGCTGGAATTCCACATCTTCCTCCTTTACAGGACAAATGAAGGAAGCACTTGGACTTGTAATGACCTCACAGGGTATACCATTCATTACAGCAGGTACAGAATTCTGCCGAACAAAGCAGGGTGATCACAACAGCTATAAGTCATCAGATGCTATAAACGAAATTGACTGGTCAAGAGTTAAAGCCTATTCAGAGGTTGCAGAATATTTCAAGGGACTTATGAAGATAAGACAGAATTATTCACCTCTTAAAGGCTCAAACTTCTCAACACCTACCTTCCAGTCAAATTACGGCTATGTAGTTGCATATACATATTCAAATAATACTCCAAACGAATGGGGTAAAATGTGTGTGCTTGTAAATAGTGGCTCACAGGCTTATTCAATCAATCTGGGTAGCTCTGGCTGGACAGTTGTTGCAAACGAAACAAAGGCAGGTCTTCAAAGTCTTGGTACAGTTACTGGCAGTAGCTATTCTGTTCCTGCAAAAAGCACAGCTATTCTTGTTCAGTCTTCAACCTTTAACAACCTGAAAAATGCAGAGCCAACCTATGGCACACTTACAGTAAAGCACACAGACACAAACGGAAATATTTTAAAGACAACAACAGCTACATACAAAACAGGCTCAACCTACCGTGCAATGCCTGACGCAAATATTCTTTTTGATTATAGTCTTGCAGATACAACAGGAGCAACAACAGGTATAGTTGAGGCTGGCAAAAACTACACAGTAACCTACACCTACACCTCAACAGGAATTAAGTCTGGCTACTTAAAGGTTAATTATATTGATTCTAAGGGTAACGAGCTTAAGGACTCTGTTTCAAACCGAATGAGAGCTGGAGATAGCTACGCAGTAAGCCCTGTAGCAATTCAAGGCTATCAGCTTGACACCGAAAAATTCCCTGCAAATTCACACGGTACCTTCAATGGTAATGATACTGAAATCAACTATTATTATAAAGAGCTTGACAGCAAAACAACTACTGTTCATTATTACAATAAAAACGGTTGGGCAGATGTACGTTGCTATGCTTATACAGACTCAGGTGATCTTCCTAATGGTGAATGGAATAAAGCAAAGCTTATGACAAGCGAGGGTAATGGCTGGTACAGCTGTACAGTACCTGTAAGTGCCTGCTATTTAATGTTCCACCCTACTACAGGCACTGCACAGGAGCCTGGTCAGGGAGCAAGTGGCTATTATGCTTCTGGTGAGGTATGGATTGAGAATCAGGAAATCACCTTCAACGGTAAGGTAATTACAAGCCATATCGACATTACTACCGGAAAGAAAATTGCAGATGATGTTGTTACAACAGCAAATAAGATAACAAGCAACAAAGCATATACAACATCTGCCATTGCAGGAAAAAAGGTAATTGCTCCTGCTAATGCAACAGGTAATTATGTGGCTGGAGTTGTGAATGTTGTTTATTTATATGAATCAGTTGAAACACCAACTCCACCTCCAACTAACCCACCAACATATCCAGTAGCTATCAAGGTTATAGTAGGAGATACTAATAACGATGACCTGATTTCTATAAGAGATGTTATACATATGATGAAATTTTTAATTTCTGATTCAACTCCAACAGATATTCAAAAGGCTACTATGGATGTAAATAATGACTCCAGCTTCTCTGTATCTGATGTAATTTTCATTATGAGATACTCAATAGGTCACTCAGATTGTGCAAACGTTGGCAAAGAAAAGGTTGTTCACATATATACAGCTCTTTCATAAAACATATTAAAAATATTTATATAAAGCTGAATTCACACAGCCCGATCAAGCTTTGGTTTGGTCGGGCTTATTTTCGTGTAATCTTGAAAAGGATTAAAACAGCTCTATCACCGTAAACCTCTTCTCACCTATTGCGTTATTGGTTGTTTGTGGTACAATATATATGTCCATAATAATATATAGCTTTAAAGCTTTATTCAATTTATTAACAGAGGGATTTATGAAAATTGATAGTATACGCAGGCTTAGCCTTGACGAGCTTAAAGCTCTTCATAGAGAATGCATAAGAAGGGATTTCCCTAAAAATGAGGTAAGACCATATAGTATGGTAAAAAGATTGGCAAGCAATAATCTTTATATTGCTTATGGTGCTTACTGTAATAATACCCTTATAGCCTATGCAACATTTTTTAATTTGCCAGACAGCCCTGTTACTTTGCTTGATTATCTGGCTGTACAGCCAGAGCACCGTGGCACAGGAATTGGCAGTAGCTTTATTGGTGAATTTAAAAGCATTGTAAAAAATGAATTCCCACATTCAAGGGTGATAGCAATAGAATGTGAAAGCCCACAATATGCAACAAGCACAGCTGACAAAGCAACACGAGAAAAGCGAATAAACTTCTATATTCGTAATGGTGCAGTTATAACTCAAAGTACTCTTTATGCCTTTGGTGTAAACTACAATCTGCTTGCAGTATATCTTGACAACAGCAGGCAAACACTAAAGCTAGGCGAAAGTGTTTATAATCTATACCTATATGGCTTTAAAAATCTGCTTAAGGGCTTTGCAAAGAAACATCTTAAATATTTTGACGCTCAATGAGCTGATAGTATAAATTTTATTCAGGAGGATTTTAAAATGATAAAACACACAGTATGCTTCAAGCTAAAGGATAACAGCGAAGAAATGCTAAACAAAACAGTACAGGTGCTACGCTCTATGGAGGGTAATGTGCCAATGCTTAAGGGCATTGAGGTGGGCAAAGACTTTTTAGGCTCTGCACGCTCCTATGACATTATTCTTACTGTAACACTTGATAACGCAGAGGCTTTAGACGCTTATCAGCAGGACGATTACCACTGCAATGTAGTAAAAAAGCATATGCACAGCGTTATAGAGGCAAGCGTTGCTGTTGACTACGAAATATAATTTCATATCTAAACACAAAAAAGCACCCGATTATTACAGCGTTTTGTAATAATCGGGTGCTTGATTTTTTATATCAGTTAAATTTGATAACAGGAATTAGCCCTTATATTCCTTTACCTCAATACTCTTGATTGTAACATCCTTAACTGGCTTATTTGTAGCAGCGTCTACCTCAACAGCTGCAATCTTGTCAACAATATCCATACCGTCATAAACCTGTGCGAATACAGTGTGACCCTTATCAACTGCGTTGAATGCACCGTCAAGTGTTGGGTTACCACCCTGCTCCTCGTATAGCTTTCTTACCTCATCATTAACTAAATCGGTATCAAGAGCAAATGAACCATACTGCATTACATAGCCTGTGTAGCTTTCTGTACCATAATACTGGCATAGACCTGGATAGATAAAGCTCCACTGCTGTTCAAACATACTCCAGCCACCATTTGCTGCAAATGCCTCTTTATCAGCCTGATTGATAAAGAACTGGCTTCCGTTAGTGTCTGCACCTGCATTAGCCATAGATACAGAGCCTCTTATATTAAACAGATGATCACTGAACTCATCCTCGAATGAATCGCCATAGATACTTTCGCCACCTGTGCCGTCACCCTTAGGGTCACCACCCTGAATCATAAAGTCGTCGATTACTCTGTGGAATGTAATTCCATCATAGTAGCCCTCTTTAGCGTGTGTTAAGAAGTTTTCTACTGTTTTTGGTGCAGCCTCTGGGAAAAATCTTAGAGATATATCACCCATAGAGGTATGCATAATAGCAACCTCTTCGCCCTCCTTTGGCATATCTAGCTGGTAGCCTATTTTATGCTCAGTATCCTTATATACCTTTGCGTCCTTCTTAGTTGTTGTTTCAATATCAATAGCTGGATAGCTTGGAGCCTCTGTTGCTGTTTCTGTTGTTGCAGGCTGAGTAGAGCCTGTTGTACCGTCAAGATTATCACCCTTACAGCCTGTTGTGCATACAGCTACACTGCTTACAACCAGCATACTCATAGCTATCATTAAAATTCTTTTAATTTTACTGATTTTCATTTAAATATCCTCTTTTCAAATAATATACATTATATTTTATTATAAAACGCTCTGCATTGCAATATACTAATAAGATTTTATAGGTTAATAATTTGTAAATAAAAAGGGTATACCGAATATTATATCCGATATACCCTTTAAAATTATTGCATTTTATTTGCGTAAAATGTAACTGTAATTTCTGTACCCTTATCAATTTCACTTTCAACAGTAATTTCTGCATTGTGTAGCTCTGCTATATGCTTTACAATGGCTAAGCCTAAGCCTGTGCCACCTGTTTCCTTTGAGCGACTTTTATCTACTCTGTAAAAACGCTCGAATATTCTTTTCTGGTGCTTTTTATCAATACCTATACCTGTATCCTTTACCCTTAAAACTGCATTATCGTTTATTTTTGTAAGGGTTACATATACATCTCCGTTTGCCTTATTATATCTTACTGCATTGTCGCATAGGTTAAATACTAATTCATACAGCTGAGTTTCGTTGCCCATACAGGCTACATCCTCAAGCTCTGTATGTATAGAAACATTGTTTTTCTTTGCAGGTATTTCTAAAAGCTCTACGCTTTCGCTAACCATATCCTTAAGGTTTACCCTTTTAACGCCCTCTAGCTGATAGGTTTTATCATCCATTTTAGACAGCTTCATTATATCTGCTATCAGCGTAATAAGTCTGCCTGCCTCCTTATGGATTCTTCCTGCAAATTTTTGCATATCCTCGGTGTTGCTTACCATACCATTTTCAATCATTTCAGCATAGCCAGAGATAGATGTAAGAGGTGTTTTTAGCTCGTGTGTTACATTGGCTGTAAACTCCTGCCTTAGCTTTTCGGTTTTTCTCTGTGCTGTTATATCAAGCATTAAGCAGATAATACCAACAAGCTCTCCACTTGAAAATACAGGATTAACATATAGCTTTATAGTTTTCTTGTTAAGCTTTATTTCATCTGAACAGCTTTCGCCCTTTGAGGCTTTATTTACTGCGTCAATAAGCTTATCATTATCATAAACCTCTAATATGTTTTTGCCCTCGCTCTGAGGTATAAGTGGCTTTAAAATCTTTTTTGCACTTTCGTTTTCTATAAGAATAACCTTTTCAACGTCAAGCATAATAAAGCCCTCTCTCATATTAGAGATAAGAGTTTTTGTTTTATCCTGCTCCTCCTGAAGATTATCTATATGTCGTCTTATTTTTCTTTGCTGTGAGGTTATAGTATCTGCAAACGGACGAAGCTCCTCATATATAGGCTCTTTATTTTTATAGCTTATATTTTTAAATGGTGCAATTATTTTATTCGCAAGACTATTTGAAATCAAAAAGCTTACCAGCAAAACATATATAGCTAAAAGCACAATTATAATAATCATTGCGTAGTAGAGGTGAAAAATACTTTTTACCTCTTTTGCAACTCTTAAAATATTGCCGTTATCCATTTTAACAGCATAGTAGTAAATCATTTTCTGCTCGGTTTTTGAATATCTTGTTCCTGAGCCTTTTCCGTTTTTTACAGCCTGCTTTACCTCAGGACGATTAATATGATTTTCCATTCTGCTTTCATCAAGGCTCTGATTGCTTTCAAAAATTACAGAGCCACTGGAATTTATCAGCGTTACCCTGTAATCGTTAAGCATTATAGGTGCTACATATTCATCTTCGCTTTCGTTAAGGTAATCAAGCAAAACATCACCATAAGCCGATAAATCAATATAAGCCTGCTCTGAAAAGGCAAACGAGCTGGCAACACAACAGCATATAACAGTAAGAATTATAGATATACCCGAAACCACAACAAGCATTTTAGTTAAGGTTGTTTTCAGCCTCAATTTATTCTCCCACCTTATAGCCAACGTGGCGAACAGTTTTGATTATAGAACCACTTTCACCTAGCTTTTGTCTTAATGTTTTTATGTGGGCGTCTACTGTACGGCTTTCTCCACCAAAGTCGTAGCCCCACACCTTTTCAAGTAGCTTTTCTCTTGTTAAAACTATATCCTTATTCACAATAAGATATTTAAGCAATTCATATTCCTTATAGGTAAGCACACAAGGCTCTCCGTTTACGCTTACAGTATGCTTAAAGTCGTCAACCTTTATATTTTCATACTCAAGCACAGTGGCAGTCTCTTTACGCTCACAGCGTCTTAAAAGTGCCTTTACTCTCGAAACAAGCTCCATAACACCAAATGGCTTTGATATGTAATCATCTGCACCCATATCAAGCCCCTTTACCTTGTCAATTTCTGAAGCCTTTGCTGTTACCATAATAACAGGCACATTCTGCATTTTTTCGTTTGCACGAATTTTTTTCAGAATAGACAAGCCGTCCTCCTTTGGTAGCATTATATCAAGTA
Source organism: Acutalibacteraceae bacterium (assembly GCA_036309525.1). Classification (GTDB taxonomy): domain Bacteria; phylum Bacillota; class Clostridia; order Oscillospirales; family Acutalibacteraceae; genus CAG-964. The sequence goes on from JAXJTP010000110.1 coordinate 8,401, forward strand.
AAATAAGGCTTGGTATGCTATTCTCGCAAGCCTGATAAAACTCGGTACTTTCTCCAAAGGCAACCACCTCATAACCACTGTTTTTTAAAGCATAGCTTTCAAGCTCTCTTATATCCACATCATCTTCAACAATATAAATCATATTATTTATGTACCCTTTCTTTATGTAATAAGCGTATATAGTTATTCTTGCATAAAATACCTATATGCTGCTTCTTCAATTTCTCCACATTCATTTAATAGGTTTTTATCTTCATCATACAATTGATAGCAAATTTGTTTACCTGCAAGCTGTGTTTCTCCGTCTATTGCAATTAGTAGATTGTAATAATTTTCATTTAACACCAGACTAATAATCTCATACAAAGCCTCTTTGCTTGTTCCCTCTTCAATTAGCTTGTATATTTTTTCTGCAACTAATGCTTGAGAATTTTCATCAAAATACTCCTTTAAAATTGATTCTTTTTCTTTAAAGCATAACTCAACAAATTCTTCCCCTGTCATACTTTTTAACCTCGCTAATTTTAAATTTGTTTTTCCTAGATTTCACAAAGCCTAAAAAATAAGGCTATGGTAATTATACCACAGCCTTTAATGCTTAGTGTATTAAATTTGTAAAATCTATGTGAAATTAGCATTATTGTATACAGCTTAAAGCCTCGTTTATGCCACTTTCTGAATCAAGGTCTATATTTCTCTTACCTGTAAAGGCATATACAACCCATTCTGCAATATTAACAGTATGATCTCCCATTCTTTCAAAGTATTTTGCAATCATAAGCAGGTCAGGAGCCTCGTCTGCACCCTTAGCGTCTGTTTTTATCATTTCAACAAGCTGTTTCATAACTGTAGCAAACAGATTATCTATTATATCGTCCTCACGGCACGAATTAAGAGCAAGCTCTACATCGCCCGACACATAGGCATTTATACTGCTTTTAAGCATAGAAACAGCCACCTTGCCCATTTTTACAGCCTCGTCTGCTATTACGCTATTTCTGCCTTCCTTTAGCATAATAGAATGTATTGTAATATCCTCAGCAATATCGCCTATACGCTCCATATCTGTAATCATTTTAAGCACTGCTGAAACTCGGTGAAAGTCGCTTGCAACAGGCTGTTGACGTAGAATAACATTAAGGCAGAGTGCTTCAATCTCCTTTTCCATACTGTTTATTTCGTGCTCGTATTGCTCACAGGTTTCTAATAGCTTTTTATCATTTTGCTTTATGGCAAGAATTGAATTTTCTATTGCATTTTCAAGCAATAGCCCCATTTCTATTAGCTTTCTGTTTATTTCGTCAAGCTGTAGCTGATAATAATTCCTCATTAACCGAACCTCCCTGATATATATGCTTCTGTTCTTTTGTCGTTAGGCATATGAAAAATCTTACTTGTGGCATCACACTCTACAACCTCTCCCATAAGGAAAAACGCTGTTTTGTCAGATATTCTTGCTGCCTGCTGCATATTATGTGTAACCATAATTATTGTATATTTATCCTTTAGCTCCATAGCCAAATCCTCTATTTTAGAGGTTGATATAGGGTCTAATGCCGAGGTTGGTTCATCCATAAGCAGTACCTCTGGCTCTACTGCTAAGGCTCTTGCTATGCATAGTCTTTGTTGCTGACCACCAGACATACCCAATGCGTTTTTCTTTAATCTGTCCTTAACCTCATCCCATATAGCAGCGTCACGCAATGACTTTTCTACAATTTCGTCAAGCTCTGACTTTTTACGTATACCGTGTGTGCGTGGGCCATAGGCTACATTGTCGTATATACTCATAGGGAATGGATTAGGCTTCTGGAATACCATACCCACTCTTTTTCTAAGATTATTAACATCTATGTCGCTGTAAATATTCTCACCATCAAGCAGGATTTCACCTGTAATTTTACAGCCCTCTACAAGGTCATTCATTCTGTTAAGTGATTTAAGCAGTGTAGATTTACCACAGCCTGATGGACCTATAAATGCTGTGATTTCCTTTTCCTGTATTTTTAAATTTATGTTCTTTAATGCGTGAAAGCTTCCATAATAAAGCTCCATATTTGATATAGAAAATTTATCCATTAATTTTTCCTCCGTTAGCTCATCTTCTTAGCAAAGCGTTTTGCTACAAGCGAAGACAGAGCGTTTATAATAACAACCAATATTAAAAGCACTACAGCTGTACCATAGGCTTGACCTGTATGCATACCCTCACTTGTACATAGGTACATATGAACAGACAGGGTTCTTGTTGAACTGAAAATATCTGTTGGATACTGTGCTATTGTGCCAGCAGTATAAATAAGTGCAGCTGACTCTCCTACTATTCTACCTATTGCAAGTATTACACCAGACAATATACCTGGTACAGCAGAAGGTAATACAACTCTGAAAACTGTGCGAAGCTTACCGGCACCTAAGCCAAAGCTACCCTCTCTGAATGAATCTGGCACTGTACGCAGAGCCTCTTCGGTGGTACGCATTATAAGTGGTAATATCATTATAGACAGTGTAAACGCACCAGCTAAAAGTGAATTACCCCAGCCCAGTGTAGTTACAAAGAAAAGCATACCAAAAAGACCATATACTATTGAAGGTACACCCGAAAGTGTTTCTGCTGTCATTCTTATTACTGAAACAAGCTTATTTCCTCGTTTTGCGTATTCAACTAAGTAGATTGCTGAGAAAATTCCCAAAGGCACAGCAATCAAAAGTGAAATTACTGTTATGATAATTGTATTTACCAACGCTGGCATAAGCGAAGCGTTTTCTGATGTATATTCAAGTGAAAACAGCTCTGGTGTCAGATTTGGTACACCCTGTACCAGAATATACACTATCAGGAATAATAGCACACCTACTGTAATTATAGCAGATAACAGCACAAGACAAAGCAATATAAAAGAAATCGGATTATTTTTATACTGTAGCATTTGCTGTTTAAAGGTTACCTTGTTTATCGCCTTTATGCTATTGTCACCTGTGTTATTACCTTTCATTATGATTTTGCCCCCTTATTCTTTACAACTGCAAACAACAGGTTAATCATCAAAATAAGTACAAATAGTACAACACCTGTTGCAATAAGTGCTTCTCGGTGAAGGTCGGTAGCGTAGCCCATTTCTATTACAATGTTTGTTGTAAGTGTACGCACACCCGATAAAACGCTGTCTGGTACAACTGGGCTATTACCTGCTACAAGTATAACAGCCATTGTTTCACCTATTGCACGACCAACAGCAAGCACCACACCAGCCAATATACCAGACTTAGCTGCTGGTAAAACTGTTTTAAATACGCTTAGCTCCTTTGTAGAGCCTAATGCCAGGGCACCCTCATAATATGAATTTGGCACTGCATTTATTGCACTTTCTGAAACGCTTATAACTGTTGGTAATATCATTATTGCAAGCAGTATTGAGGCTGTAAGTATTCCGTAGCCACTGCCACCAATATAATCTCTTACAAAAGGCACTAAAACTATCATACCAAAAAAGCCATATACAACCGATGGAATACCAGCCAGAAGCTCTATACCCGGCTTTATTATTTTATAGATTTTCTTGTTGCAAAAGCTTGAAAGAAAAACTGCTGTCATTATACCTATTGGCACACCAAGCACTACTGCACCAACAGTTACATATATACTGCCTAATATCATTGGCCATATACCAAAGCTTGCAGGCTGATTATTAGGTGCCCATTTTGTACCAAGCAGAAAATCAAATGCTCCAATTTTTGCCATAGCAGGAATACCGTTTGCGAATAAAAACAGGCAAATTAGGGCTACTGCTGCAATCGACACAAGTGCTGCACCTAAAAACACTCCGTGCATTATTTTTTCTTTATGTTTACTCATATTTTTTCCTTTCTCTCGTAAAACAGAAAATATTCGAACAAATTTGGGGTTGTAGGGGAGTTACGCACAAACTACGATAGAGAAAAACGTAAAGTTTAGGTCCAGCCTTTTCAAAGGCTGGTGGGTCATGCAACCAATTTGCGAAGCAAATTGATTGCCGCAATCAATCCTGTAGGGATTGGTTGCATTATGTTAAACCCCTTATGGGTTTTTAGGGCAAAGCCCTAAACGAATAATCGTCTTTTAAAATGCCGTTTTCAACGGCATTTTAGGAATTAACGAGAAGTTAAAGGGCTTCGCCCTTTAAAATCCCACAAGGGCTTTCAGCCC
>JAXJTP010000111.1:0-3215 GCA_036309525.1 Acutalibacteraceae bacterium
AACCATATAGTCAAGTAATGTTCCATCTCGGATACGAGTTTGATGAAAATGATGTACATGATGTGAAGTTATTGTGTGAGACATTTCATATCGAAGTTCCAAATGAGTATAGATAACGACAAATTCCAATTTGTCGAACAGATAAAAGAGATATGAGAGAATTAAATTCTCCCATATCTCTTTTTTGTTTACTCCGATAAGTGCATTCTGCCTTCGTGGTCGGTATAATATTCTCCCTTTGGGATGAGCTTACTGATAGGTACGATTTCGTAGCCATTCTCCCGTATCGCTTCGATGATTAGTGGCAGAGCTTCTGGTGTGTTTTCTGCACCGTTATGGAGCAGAATAATCGAGCCTTCGCACAGGTTGTTTTCTATTCTATCGACCATCTGCTGAGGTGTAGGATTTTTCCAGTCAAGAGAATCAATATCCCATTGTACGCAATACATATTTATATCATTTGTAACAGTAACTACATTGTTATTATAATCTCCGTAGGGTGGTCTGAATAGTGTAGGGCTTTTTCCTGTAAGCTCTTTTATTTTGTTGTTACAATCAACAAGCTCTTTTTTTATACCATCGTCTGATAATTGTGGCAAATGTGCGTGAGTATCAGAATGGTTTTCTACATCGTGGCCTCTTTTAGCTATTTCCTTTACTGAGTCTGGGTATTTATCTACCCACTCACCAACTAAAAAGAAGGTTGCCTTTACCTTTTTATCATCAAGTATATTTAATAAAGTTTCTGTTTGCTCATTACCCCACGCAGCGTCAAATGAAATGCTAACCCTTTTTTTATCCTCTTCAACACAATATATCGGTATTTTTCTCTCGGCTGTAGATACTGTTACTACCTTGGTGTAGCTTGTGGTTGATATACATAAGCCTAGCACACAAGCCAAAAGAACACCACCCATTATCAAAAGCTTTTGCTTAGTAAAAACAAAAATTTTCAACTACTTCACCCTCCTGACATTATATTATTAATATATATGAGGAGTAAAAAACTTTATTCATAATTCATAATTTCTACAATAAAAAATAGTACTATTTTCTAAATTTTTGCGAAATCTTTGATTTTTTAAAATCATAGTGATATAATAAGCGTTAATTTGATGTGTGAATCGTGAGTTGATTTTATTTGTTATTAAGATTGAGATACTATATCTGTTAAAAAAATGTTTATAAAAGGATAATAGTGTTTTAATGAAATTTTGCTTTAATTTGGTGTCAGAGGTTAAATTATATTATATTTTTATTATGTAATTTAATCATTATAGTATTTATGGTTTAGAATTATTTATGGTGAGAAAAAAGATATGAAGAAATTATTATCAATACTTATGCTAATTGCATTGACAGCTTCTATGTGCTCGGGCTGTGCAGGTAATTGTTCGCATACGAATACAGAGGTTGTTAACAAAACAAAGGTTTCCTGTAGAGAGGAAGGCTATTCTGGAGATACAAAATGCTTAGATTGTGGTGAAATAATCACAAAGGGCAATAAAATACCTGCTTTAAAGCACAAGGTTAAAATTACAGATAAAAAAGAAGCTACCTGTACCGAAAAGGGTATGAGTGGTCGTGCTGTTTGTACTGTATGTAATATTGTTATTTACGAAAATAAAGAAATAAAGCCATTAGGACATAAAGAAAAAACAATCAACAAGATTGAAGCAACCTGTAAAGAAAAGGGATATTCTGGTGATGGAATTTGCGAGGTATGTAACACTATAACTGGTAAAGGCGTAGAGCTACCTATTTCTGACCATCGTACCGAGGCTAAAAATTATAAGCCTGCCACCTGTACCGAGGACGGATATAGTGGAGAAAAAATTTGTAAGGATTGTGGCAAGGTAGTTGAAAAGGGTAAGGTTATTCCTAAATCTCATACTACCAGACTTAAAGACTATAAGGCAGCAACCTGTATAGAAACAGGCTACAGTGGTGATTCAGTGTGTACACACTGTAACGAAACAATAAGCAGAGGTAAAACAATTGGTATAATCAACCATACTGGTGTTATACGAAATGCTGTTAAGGCTACCTGCACCAGCAAGGGCTACAGTGGTGACGAGTACTGCTCTTTTTGTAACAAAAAGCTTTCAACTGGTAATGAAACAGGGCTAACAGACCATATTTCAGAAATCCGAAACGAAAGAAACGCTACCTGTACTACAGAGGGCTATAGTGGTGACTGCTATTGCTCAGCCTGCAATAAACATCTTTCAAGTGGTAATGCAATTCCTGTTACTGCCCATATTCCAACCCTAAGGAATGTAAAAAATCCTACCTGTAATTCAGAGGGCTACAGTGGTGATACACATTGTGAAGGCTGTAACATACTTATCAGTAAGGGTAACGCAATAGGCAAAACAGGTCATCAAAGCACAGAAATCAGAAACGTAAGAAACGCAACAACCAAAGTAACAGGCTACACAGGGGATACCTACTGTAAGGATTGTAACACCCTGCTTTCTACAGGTAATGAGATACCTAAGCTACAATCTGTTGTAGGTATTAGCGATATTGAACGCTCTATCTTTGATGATATTAACGAAGCAAGACAAAATCAGGGCTTGGGTGAGCTTGAGTGGGATCCAGAGCTTTATCCTGCTGTAAATATACGAGCAAATGAATATATGTATTGGCTTAACGAAGGAAACAAAAAGGGCGATGCTCATTGCAGACCAAATGGAGATCCATATACAACCGTATTTAACGAAGTAGGCTTAGGCTCAGTGCTTTATTCACGCTATGGAGAAATTCTAGTATTCCATACATACTCAGAGGAGCTATTTAACTCTTGGATGGCTTCACCTGGTCATTACTCAATTATTATGGGCGAGGCATACACACATATTTCAATATCTGTTATACATAATCCCAAGGGATCCTATGCCTGTGCAATTCTAAGAGGAGAAAAGCTATAAAAAGCTATAAAAGGAGCAATCTCATTTTTTAAAGAGATTGCTCCTTTTGTGATGAAATCTGTATAAATTGGGGTTTGTAGGTGTGAGCTAACGCTCACACCAGAGGCAAGATAGCTTAAAAGTTTTGATTAAACTTTTTCAAAAGTTTATGGGGTAATGCAACCACCTTACGAAGTAAATTGATTGCTCGGGCAAAGCCCTCGTGGGATTTTAAAGGGCAACGCCCTTTAACTTCTCGTTAATTCCTAAAATGCCGTTGAAAACGGCATTTTAAAAAGACGA
>JAXJTP010000112.1:0-7065 GCA_036309525.1 Acutalibacteraceae bacterium
AACTATGAGTTAAGGACTCCGTCCTTAAAACCTGCAAGGGCGTTGCCCTTGACCCACCACCCTTTAAAAAGGGTGGACCTAAACTTTATGTTTTTTTCTATCTTAGTTTGTGCGTTAGCCCTACAAACCCAAATTTATTTTTCTATTGTTTATATTTTAAAACTGCTCTGCACTATATAGTAAAAAACAAAAAGAAAATGCACATCATTGGGCAACGATGTACATTTTCTTTTAAAATTTTTATTTTTCTGCAAATTTATTCAATTTTATTCATTCATAACCCTATTACAGGCTTCGTTAAATTCTTTAATAAGAAATTTCATCTCATTATCTTCAAAGTACAAATGCAATGAATTTTCTAATATGGTAAGCTTAACACTTTGGTTATCCACAAAATATTTGTAGCTTTGTACCGAAACCATATCGTCCTTTTTAGAAAGATAAACATTACACGGCACATCTATCCTACCTACCTTTCTTCTGGTTGCTCTTGACTCCTTAAAAAGCTCCATATATCTTGGTAACCAACCCATATATTCAAAAAGATTTTTATTAGGTATAACACTATATCCGTCACGCATTGCAACAGCTATCAGGTCATCATCTGATACCTCTTCAAAAACCACCTTTAACGCATTAAGAGGTGCAATGGGTCTTAAAAAAATTTTAAGTGGCACAGCCAGCAAAAACAATTGCTTTACCTTAGAAGGATATTTCTCTATTGCGTTAATAGCAAGCAATGTACCCATAGAATGTGCAACAATTATTATCTTATTATATTTAATAGATAGCTCATACAGGGTATGGTCTACCTGTCTTTTCCATTTTCTCATAGAGCTATGTGCAAAATCCTTAACTGTTTTTCCATGACCATCTAAAAGCATATTATACACCGACCATTGCTCTGGCATATTACTTATATATTCCTTAAACATATCAGGAGATCCTAATATTCCGTGTATAAAAAGTACTACAGTATCACTGCCCTCAACCTGTCGTATATATTCCTTATGCAATAAACTCACCTCTTTGTTATATCTCGTTATTTTATTATACCCAAACTTTACCTTATTAATAGTGTTATCTTGTTTTCTTTTTAAAACAAACCTTTATTCCAAAACAGAAGACATATCATCTATAAGTTGTACATTAAAAGACATTATAATCTGTTACAAGTGATATATTTCCACATTTTATAAACAAATGTTCATTTTTCTATTGACGTAATGTGAATATTTTGCTACAATCAAAATACAGAGAACAAACATTCGTTCAGTGCTTTAGCTTTTGTTTTTCTAAAAAATCCAGATAGTGAATATACAGGAGGTAATTATGAATTATAATGATTGGGCAACAGAATATGAACAGCAGGCTAAATATCTAAAAAACAAATTAACCACTCTAAAAGAGGAACGCAGAAATTGTAAAAAGGCTGATATTTTCGAAGAGCTAAGCAGAAGAATTAACTCTATTTATACAATGTATCTTGAGGCTATGCATACAGCAAGACTACTAAGAGAAAGAGCTTTGGAGGGATTAACATTATGAAAAGCTATGCAACCGAGCCTACAAGGCTTGAAACCCTTTCGCAAAAAATGGCTTACAGTGAATTTTGTATGCGAAACACCGACAACCAACCACAGCTAGAAAAAATGAAAAAGCACATTCAAACAGCTGTTGGAATAGAGCTTACCGAAAGACAACGCTACTGTATTACAGAGTACTACATAAACTCACGCAAAATGGTTGATATATCAAAGGATTTAAATATTACACCTAGCGTAGTAAGCAGACACATATCAAGAGGCATTGCAAAGCTAAAGAAAACACTCCCTTACTTTAATAGCTAAACAAAAAATGTCAGACAGCATTAATTGTTGCCTGACATTTTTATTTACAGCTCAAAATCCTTTGGATCATACTGTGGAAATACAGGCGTAGTTTTTGGTACACGCATAAGTGGATTATACTTAAACCTACTGCAATATCCATTAACAATCTCTTTATTTGCCTTACATAGAATTATTCCGTTAATCTTTTGGGCATTACTGCAATACTCACAGCTGGTATCTATATTATTGCCAAAAAGTTTACTACCAAAAAGCCTCATAATTTTTACTCCTGTTTATACTATATTGTTACAATTTGTCTTAAAAAATGTTACTAAATGTTCACTTGTATTATAACACCACAAGTAATATAATGTAAAGTAGTAATACTGAATACTATTTTTATGTAATAAATTTATTTTGTATTCAGTAAGATAAGCACAGGAGGTATTAAATGCAATTACCAAATTTCACAAGCGATATAATGAAGCTTAATATATCAAATGATGTTCCATATTTAAAATATAATGCACTTAACGATATTCCGTTTATCAACCACGCCTTTTCAACTAAGCTTGGTGGAGTAAGCACAGGTGAATTCACCTCTATGAATCTTGCATTTAATCGTGGTGATGATATAGAAAACGTTACAGAAAATTACAAGCGTTTCTGTAATGCAACAGGCTTTTCCTTTGACACACTTGTTGCATCAGCACAGGATCACAACACAGCTGTGCGTAAGGTTACAAAGGAGGATTGTGGTATTGGCATAACAAAGCCACGAGATATGCAAAGTGTTGATGCTTTGGTAACAAATCAGCCAGATGTTACACTGGTTACATATTATGCTGATTGCACACCTGTTTTCTTTGTTGATAAGGTAAAAAAAGTTATAGCACTTGCCCACGCTGGCTGGCGAGGTACTGTAAATAAAATCTGTAAAAATGTTATAGAAACAATGGTAAACGACTATGGCTCTGATACAAAGGATATTATATGCTGTGTAGGCCCTGCCATTTCTAAATGCTGTTATGAGATTGATAAAATATGCTATGACGAATTTGTAAAAGCAGGAAATCTGAACCTTGAAAAAATTATGACAGACAAGGGCAATGGTAAATATATGGCTGACTTACTCGAAACAAATAAGCAAATCTTAATTTCAAGTGGCATACCTGAAAATAACATTATCATAAGTGATGTATGCACAAAATGCAACAGCGACCTTTTATGGTCACACCGTGCAACTAACGGACATCGTGGCACAATGTGTGCCTTTATGTGTATAAAATAACAGGAAAGGAATGTAAGATAATATGTGTAAAAGGATTATTACAATTTTAATAGGCTGTGCAATGCTTTCTGCTATTGCAATGACAGGCTGTGACACAGAAACACCTCCAACAACTGCTACCGAGCAAGCAACTGCTGTAACAGATAGCTCTACAGATGATGTAGAAACAGAAAACGCAGAAACCTTGGAAGTAATTGAGGAAATAACTGAACAATCAACAGAGCCAACAGTACCAACCGAATCAGCTACTGACATTGTTATTAACGAGGTTGAAGAGGGTACCTTTGAATTTGTAGACGAAACTGTAACAAATCCTACAGTGGCACCTATGGAAACACCTGATGAAAGTGCAACAGCCTCAGCTGAGGTTACTCCTGGCTCTCTTGCAGGTACCTGGAAGCCTTTAATGGCTGTAAGCGTTGCCGACGGTAAAGAAACCCCATTTGGACAAATCTACGGCTCTTCATTCAGAGAATATGGTGGCTCTTTAGTAATTGCAGAGGACGCAAGCTTTACAATTTCTATGGGTGCATCAATAACCCAAAATAAGGGTAGTGGTACATTCACTATGAGCCAGTACAATCTACTTGTTACATACCTTGATGGCTCTGTAGATACATACCTATATATCCCTAAATACCAAAACCACGAGGTTATTAAAACACAATTAAACGATTATTATGTTTATTTTTATAAAGAAGCTTAACCCTTTACCATAATTTTAAGCACAAAAAAGCAGAGTGGAACAAACACTGTTCTACTCTGCTTTTTATATTTTATGAATTTATCAATTTAAAAAGTTTTCAGGAATATTACTATAGTAAACCTCTTTTACTACGCAGTCTTTAAGCTTCTCTTCAGAAACATCAAGAACAAAATCGTTACCATTTTTAAACTTAGTAACATCAAAGGAATCATCAAGCTTTACTGTACACATAATCTCTTTAAATTTAACATCTTTTATTGGCTTATTATGTAGCTTATTAATTTTTTCTACTTCAATATAATCATTATCTTTATTATATTTTTTTATAATATCTAGTGAATCGTAAATTTCAAAGTTAAAAACCACATCACCTATTGTAGTGGTAAAAATACATTCTTCATCAATATCTGAAAAACAAGCAACAGCTAAATTGTTATTATACAAATCCTTTATAGTTTTACCCTCAAGCTTATTTACTGTATCTGTAATTACAGCATCAGCTTCTCTCTTGATTACTGTAAAGTGATAGCTGTTGTCAGCGTCACGTCCATATCCACCATAGCTATAGCCCATATCCATTAGCTCTGCAAAGGTTTTACCAGCTACAGCCTCTACATAAACACGGTTTTCAGTTTTTTCAGCTGTAGAAGCTGAACTAATTTGCTCACCTGCTTCGGTATTGTTAATATAGTTAGAAGAACACGCAGTAAACGAAAGCAATGTAGTAGTAATTAAAAATGCACATATAATCCTTTTCATAATAATAAACCTCTCTTTTTCGATTTAATAACTTTACTTTAATAACATTATATCATAAGCTAATACCAAACACCACCCAAAATCTGTATTTCTCAGATTTCAGGTGGTGTTCGGTATTATTATGAAAATTAAGGGGTATTAGCTATTTGCAAGCTCATTAGGGAACATATAAACCTGATCTGTGTTTTCATTTACACAATAGCTGTTTAGTAATTCCCATGTCTTTGGATAAGCTTCCTTTGTAATTACAAAGCTTTCTATTGGGTCTAGGGTATAACCAGGTGTAACACCAAGCTCTTCTGCTTTATTGTCAACAATTGGATAAAGCTTTGCTGCTTCATTATAAGTTATATCTATATTAAACACTATCTCATCATATATTGCTGAATTGCTTTCTGTTGGTTTAACATACTTACAATCCTTTGCCTTTAATGTTTCTGCATAATTCTTATCTGCAATAAACTCCTCTCTTAGTGTAGAGTATATCTGATTCATTGCCTTTGAATCATCTATATCAACAGGCTCTAGGTATTCCTTATCTTCATAAGTTATATTACCGTTAATATCTGTATAGGTCTCTGGATTTCTGGTATCTACATTTGTATATCTTTCTGCTGAGGAGAAGTCAATTCCGGAAATATTTGCCTCTACAGGATCAGCACATTTTACTAATTTGTAATTATTCTTATATACATCACTGCTGATTACTGCATTATATTTATCCTTTATCTTATCGTAATTAAAATTGTTAGATACATAGTTTTGATAAACCCTTTTACCATTGTTCAGATTATATTCTATTCTGATAGTATGTGGCTCATAGCCTGTATTATTGGCAACACCAATACTATAGTTATTATAGATGTTAAAGAAAGCTCCTGATTCTTCGTGTAAGCCATCTAAAATAGCCTGATGTAGCTCAACTGCATTCTTTATTACAGTCTTATCCTTTATAAACAGGTCTGTTTTTTCAAACTCATTTCCTTTGGTGTGAATTATAGGAGTTACTTCACCGTAAAAGTCGTAATCATTATCACTACTTAAAACACAAACTGATTCAATGCTGTCTACCTTTGGTGCAGATGCTACTCCTACCAAGCCTGATGAAATACTCAGGTAGAACACTGCTAATATTACAAATGTAGCACCAAATGCTGGCAAGCCTTTTACAAATCTTTTTTCACCCTTGTTGTAAATAAGTGTAAAAATAAGATATACAAGAGCAGTACCGATTAAAGCACCAAGCATAAATACTAGCATTGTTTCAAAACCACTGCTATAAGTACAGAAGTATGTAGCAATAAAGCTACCAAGCATCATACCAGCTGATAGTGATGCAATAACCTGAATTATATGCTTTGGAAAGTTGAAAATAAAACCATTTTGTACATTTTCGTTTCTTCTCTTTTTAGCTATAAGTGTTGCAAGCACAAAATATACAACTGCTAAAACAAACCAAATCGCTAATACCTTTAATTCACCAGCTAGTATAGCTTTATCGTAGTAATCTTCACCATTATAAACAGGAGTATAAATACCACCATATACACTTGAAAATGCACCTGATATAAAAGGCATTGCAACTGGACAGAAGGTAAAGAAGCTCATATAGGTAGTTGACTCATATATCTGATAATCCATATTGTATAAACCAGGCAACATATTAACTACCAAATTTGCACCTGTTAGAATTAAACCTACAAAAGCAACATTTACAACACCAAATGTTACTAATGTATCTACCTTGCTACCACAAATCATAGATATAAGTGAAAGCATTGAATACATATTTATAATACTTACAACAGAATCAATCAATCTGCAAAATGTTACAAATGTATTTTCTGAATTAATCTGTCCACTTGAAAATAGTCCTAGTATTGTAAATATTACAAGTGGCACTATTGTAATAATTAAACCTGAAAAATATCTTGCTAAAAACAATGTTTGTTTGTTTATAGGAAAAGAAGCATAAAGGTCTATACTACGCTTTTTATGGTATATACTAAACATTGAAACAGCTGTAATAATTGTAAATATTACTATTATGTACGCTGTGAAGCCTATTGATAGAAGCTGTGCTTCAACATAATCAAATTCTTCAATAGGTGCATTGTTTTTGGCTAATGTTATATACATCGGATTGCAAACAAATAATAAAAATGAATATACCAATGTAATTGGTAATGCCTTTTTTAAGCTCCATAGTAACATACCAAGAAAAGGCTTTTTAGTATTATTTGAGGATATTGTTGATGTCATATCCAGCCACCTCCATTTCGCTTATAAATATTTCCTCAAGAGTAAGAGGAAGTGTTTCGTTATAAACAGGCTTGTAGGAATTTAATTTCTTCATAGCCTTTTCTAAATCTCCACGAACAACAATTGTGTACATTTTACCAGTTGATTTACTGCTAACCACATCAATTCCATCAAACGCATTGTTAGGAAGCTCCTTTTCAAATGCAATCTGAATT
>JAXJTP010000113.1:0-15124 GCA_036309525.1 Acutalibacteraceae bacterium
CTTTAAAATCCCACGAGGGGTGTTACCCCTCGACCCCATAAACTTTTGAAAAAGTTTAATCAAAACTTTTAAGCTGTCTTTCCTCTGGTGTGAGCGTTAGCTCACACCGACAAACCCAAATTTATCTTATTCAGACTCTTTCTTTCTGGTCTTTATAAATTCTTCGATTTCTTTCTCTGTAAATACATACTTTTTATTGCAATAGTGGCATACAGCCTCTACATTACCTGTTGAGTTTATCATATCTCTTAGCTGGTCATCCTGTAGGGTTGCAAAGCTATTCTCTACTCTTGCTCTGCTACAGGTGCAGTAATAGTGTACAGGCATTTCGTCAAGCACCTCTACCTCAAAGCCATCAAGGGCAAGCTTACACATTTCAAGTGTATCCATACCCTTTGCAAGCATAGTTGTTACTGATTCCAGCTTTTTGATATTGCTTTCAAGCTTTTCTGCTATTTGTGTAGTTGCACCAGGCAAAAGCTGAATAAGCATACCACCAGCAAGTAAAACTCCACCGTCCTCTTTATCAACAAGAACGCCCAACGCACATACAGTTGGAATCTGCTCACTGTTTGCATAGTATGAGGTTATATCCTCGGCTATTTCGCCACTTACAAGCTCTACAACGCCGTTATATGGGTCACCTGTACCATAATCCCTTACAACATATAAAAAGCCATCTTTACCCACTGCTTTGCCCACATTAAGCTTACCGTTGTCGTAATACTCTGTGCGACAATCTGGGTTTTCTACAAAGCCTCTTACATTACCACTGCTATTAGCTGACGCTACTAACACACCTAAAGGACCATTACCCTTTATTCTTAATGTAAGAGCTGCTCGCTGTTGCTTTAGCTGTGCACCCATAAGTGACGCACCTGTTAAAAGTCTGCCTAATGAGGCTGTTGCTACTGGTGACAGCCTATGCACCTGCTGTGCTGTTGCAACAATGTCTGTACTGACAATAGCACTTGCCATAATGCTACCGTCGCTTGTTATACATCTTATGATTTTATCCATTAAACTATACCTTTTCCTTGTTATATTTTTTCTGCAATATAAATATTTCTCTGCGAATCTGCCCCTGGAGCCTCAAAGGTCATTTCTCCAAAAACATCAAGCAATTTAAAGCCTGCTTTTTCAAGCATACTACAAATTTCTTCGTGTGAATATGCCCTCTCCTTGAAATCCTCGCTGTATCGTCTGTACATACCATCAAGGTTTTCAAAAAAATCAAGTGCAATATCTACTGTTACACCATCTTCGCAAATTGTATTTTGCCACACACAAAACACCTGCTCGGTATCGTACACAAAAGTATTGTTACCTAAAATCTCTTTATGCTTATAAAGTGTATTCACATCAAATATAAAAAGAGCCTTTGGGTTCATAAAAAATGAAACCTTTTCAAAGGCCTTCTGCACATTTTCTATATTCGTAACATGATTAATACTGTCAAGCGTGCAAATACAGGTATCAATGGTACCATAAAGGTCCAGCTTCTGCATTTTCTGTCGCAGAAACAGCATACCACTTATATCTGCGTTAAGTGCCTTTTCCTGAGCCACAGAGAGCATTTCAGCCGACGCATCTACACCATATATATCCACACCCATTTGCTTTAAAAGCACCGTCAGAGAGCCTGTACCACAGGCTAAATCAAGTGTTATACCTGTATCGTGATTATAACGCTTACACAGCTCTAATATATATTCAGCATAAGCCTTATAATCTACATTGTTAGTAAGATTATCATAATAATCTGCAAAATAAGAATAACTAAGCATTTTACTGTTTTGTCCTCTTTATTTAAAACTCAACATCAAAAACTGAGTCGTTTTCGATGTATGATTTAACAATGTCATCCTCTGCTTTATTTTCTGCGTTATCCATTCTTTCGAAAATCAGCTGGTAACCACCACAGCCATAGCTAAGCGAGCGATTAACTCTGCTTATTGTAGCTGTGCTTGCACCTGTTTCTTCGACTATGGTGTTATAAACATTTTTCTTTGTCAGCATTCTGGCAACTACAAGACGCTGTGACATAGCCTTTAGCTCTGGCACAGTGCATAAATCCTCGAAAAAGTTATAGCACTCTTCAAGAGTTTCTAGCTGTAATATTGCCTGAAATAATAGGTCTGTATTTTTATCATGAAGCTTTGAAGCCATAATTTTTTGCTCCTTATAAATAAAATCTTGAGTTTTTCTCTATGAAATTTTAACACAAGAATACAAAATAGTAAAGCGATTTCGTACATTAAATTATTAAATTGCGAAAATTTATTTTTCATTAATTTTATTAACAGCTATATACACGCAAAAAAGCCCAGCATAGCTGAGCTTTTTAAATCTGAAATTCAGTGAAAATATTTTGAACATTATGTAGCTTCTGTAATAAAATTATTTGTCATCTTTTAAAGCCTGAGTATTTCTCTTAATCAAATAGTTATGAATATTCTCTATGTATATAGCAATAGCTACAAACATAAAAGGCACTGCAGTAATTGCTGTTCTAGCAAAGTCTGCATTAGTACCAAACACTGACAAGCATATTGTCGCAAACATATACACGCCTAGACCTAATCTAATCCACTCAGTCTTTTTCTTTTTTATCAGACTCACAAAAAATGATACTATCTCTATCAGCGAAATCACAAGAGTGTGAAGTAACGTAAATTCAAGAAAAAACAGCATATTATCAGCTATGCGTGCTATCCATAATGGTAAACCAGAAAGCTTCATAGAACTATAGGTTATATATTGATCAAAAAAATGGTTTGGTATTTTAATGATATACCTAATTAAATTATTACGTTTCGCTTCGTTTACAAATTCAACTATCCTGCTTCTATCAAAATTTTCCATAATATAAACTCTTGCAAGATAATTATCCTCTGTAAAGTTGCAATTATATTTGTTATTATATTCTTCAAACAGATATTCATCTAAACGTTTTTCAACAGCTTCGTCTAGAGTATTATCATGTAGTGATAATATCTGATTTTTAATTTGCTGTATATCTTTTTCACTCACATCAGAATTTTCATAAAATCCATCTACAAACTCATCTGTTTTTTTCTCCACCAAGCTATTTGCAGGTGAGCTAAGTATATACTCTGCAATTTCTTTTATTTCAACATCAGTAGTGTCTTTATAATACTCGGTTTCAAGCACAATATATAGCTGTTGACCTAAGCCAGAATCACTTAATGTAAAGCCACCGTACAGGCTATTAAATGTAAATGCGTAGGCAATCACAAAAATTATAGGTACAAAAGCAATTAGTGTACTCTTTAGATTTACCATTCGAAGCTTTGCTATGATAGATTTCTCTTGATTTTCACCAGGGAAAATAATAATTAATATCAAAAAGCAAAAAAACAAACCTGCATAAATAGAAAACACTGCTCTCAAAAAACAGCCTACCAAAAGACAAACCGTTGTTAAAATAACATACCTATACTTTTTATCTTTAATATAAGATATTATACCAAAAATAATAAAAACAGTTAAAGAAATCGAAAGAGACTCTGTAAGTATGGTTTTATCCCAACCCACAGTCGCATTGAAGGTTGCGTATAGAAATGTCACTATTAAACAAACCCATTTTTTATCTGTTATCTTTTTAAGAGTCCAAAACAGTACAACAATACTTAGCAATGACATTAAAAGCTGAATAGCACACAATATAAAAGCAAAATGAGCCTCTGATATAAATTTACATATATCTATCAGCATTGGATATACAGGCAATCTATATCTATCAACAGAGCCGTGTAACCAGGCAAAGCCATCTCTTGCAACATATTCATGAGAATCCGGCACAAAACGATAATCTAAGCAAAAAAAGTATACTATTCTAAAAGCAAACAGAAACGAGAAAACAATTAATTCTGGCTTTTTTAAAATTCGTTTAAAAATCGCCCTCAAAAACATTCCTCCTTATTAAACAACTATGCATATACAGCCTATTACAACAAATGATACACCTACTAATTTTTTAATACCTACCTTTTCCTTTAAAAACAAATAAGATATTATCATTGTCCATACATAGGTCATAGATGTAAGTGGTAAGACCGTTGAATAATCTAAAAATCTTAATACAACTATATTTATTATTGCCGACAATATATATAAGCCTGCTCCTATATAGAGGTTTATATTTTTAATCAATTCCAGAATATTTTTATAGTCCGATGCTTTTTTCAAGAAAAAGGCTGCAATAGAGCCTAAAAGTGTCATAACTATCAAAAGAGCAAACATTAGCAGATTAATCGTCACCACCCCCTATGAGTATAGTACCAACAAGTATTATACATATGCCTATTAGAGTTAGTGCATTTATTTGTTCATGCAGTATAAAATGAGCCAATATAACAGTAAATATGTAATTAAAGCTGAGCATTGGCTGCAGCACTGAAAGACTACCGAATTTGTATGCTACTAGCATAACAAGAGCACCTACACCATAAAGAGCAAAGCCTATTATTAAAAATATAAAATTCTCGCTAGATAGCTTCCAGAACAATTGTCCTACACAAACACAAATAGAAGAAATAAGCATTAATAAAATACCTTTACCATTTTTCTTTAACGATTCTATCATAACTATATCACTCCTTAATTAAATTACCCTCAATATAATCAAAATCAAATATGTTATGAAGCTTTGCAGAATTGATTGTAAGTTCTACATCACCAACAGGCTGTGTTGTAATTAATAATTCACCATAGCCGTCCTTTATAGTAATTGGAACATAATAGCAATCACTTTGTTCTGGCAAACAGAAGTTAAAGAACACCTCTGAAAAACTCTTATCTGACGTATTAATCGCATTCATTTCTGTTACAGAGCAAGCCATAACAAACTTATTTATATTTCCGGTTTTGAAAAAAGATTTGTTATATTTTGAGTTATATGAAATGCTTACATCTGCTGTGCCGGTAATTTTTTTATCATACTCTATAGTTAGTTTTGCCGAGAAATCATCAATTTTCTCGATGTTTAATTTCGCTTTAGACAAATCATAGGTTTCAGCATTACTTTCATTCTTTGTCCATAATATCCATGGATTAAAACCATATACAGGAACATATTCTGAACAAAGCTCTCTGTAAAAAAACCAGTTTGAATTTTTAACCCAAAACTCATACGGGCTATAGCTTGGAATAATAGTTGTAGCATACTTATAATTTCCGTTTTTGAATGTATCCAGATATTTCTGTCGATTTTCGTCACCTAACACATGAATTATGTAATCAAAGCCTGTTGGCTGAAATTTACCACCATAAGTCTCTATTGCCGATGCATATACAGAAAACACCTCTTCGTCACCTATTATTTTACTTATATTAAGAATAGGATCAGCGAGTTTTTCTGTTAAATTACCATCTATGTCATTGCCCAGATATTTACCATAATCTGCATTTTCATTATCACAGTAAATTTTATATCCTCCTTGATAAATAAGCATACATACACATACACCTAAACCTATAGCTTCTAACGTTTTTCTTTTAAACAAACGAAAACTCTTTAATTTTGATAAAATCTTTTTTCTACGTATTTGCTGTACAATAATAAATACAGTGTATGAAGCCACATACATCATAACAACAATATTTAAAGTATTTAACGACGAGTTTCCAGAAACTATATGATAAAGATATGATGCAAAAATTGTAGTTAAAAATATTGAAGAGATTAATGAGCTTTTTAAAATATCTATAGGATTTTTTGCCTTTAACAAAAGAATAAAGTTATATATAAGCAATATTGCACCAAATAAGTACATAATCTTTAGCTCAATATCAAAAAATCTATAATTAACAAAATGATCATTTCTATAATACCAGTTTTGAAAATCACTTGTAGAAAAAATACTTTCAAAGTATGAGCTAATATTGCCTCTTGTTATAATAAAAACAGATAACAAAAATCCTATAACTGCATTTAATATATAAACACACGCATTCAATAGCACTGTACTGAATTTTTGAGCAATCTTAATTCCACCAATTGCATAGAATACAGAAATACATATAATACTAGCAACACCATAATCATTCGACCAGATTATACCAGAACCAGTAATAAGACCAACTGCAATTGAAGTGAAAATAAGCTTTTTATTTTGAGGAATATCCTTCCTCCAAATTACATTTATAGCAGCTAAAGCAAGAACAATCTCAACAATTAAAACTCCACTTCTTATCAATCTTGCTGAAACACCTGGTTCAAGAACAGTATTAATATTAGCAAATTCTACAACTGAAACTATTCCAAACAAGCCTGCAGATAATATAGAAGAAAACCTATGAGAATCACTTATTAAATATGATATAACATATATAAATCCCCAAAATATCAATCCATTAAAAAAGCGTATAACCATAAGACTGTTCGCAAATGTATTGCCTGTTATAAGTAGGCCTAACGCATCTAAAATCATTTCACCACAGCCAAGATAAACAGAAAAGTCCTTAAACGGAATCTGACCATCAAGAAATCTTCTTGCAGGGTTATAATTTTGAAAATCCCCATTCATAGGAATAAAATCCAAATTTTTTGTTGCCACCAACGAATACATAAAAGCAAAACAGATTGATATTATAATAAACCACAATGTTTTATTTTTAAAACCATCAATAATTTTGCTTTTTGCACTCTTCTCTAAAATTTTTTTCATTTATTTCACCCTCGCATCATAAACAATAAAAAATTTGCAAATATCAAAACAAGTATATATTCATTCTAAGCTTTAAAATAGATAGTAGCTCTTTGGCATATTCAAACAACCACTATCATATTCAGGATATTTAATTATTGATGTAGAAGTAATAATATTACAGCATTAGAAGCTTTATTATGGTTTTAACCAGCTCTTATATAACCTCTTACTTTGAAATTTTTTCTATTGACTCAATTTTATATTCCTGTCTATTGAATACAAGCTGTACCAGAATTGACAGGTATTTTATAACAATTGCAAACAATACAAAAACAGCAAAGAAAGAGCCTGTAACAACAAGCATAGTAGTTGTAAAGCCTTCGATAGCATTGTTGGTTGCAAAGGTAATTATAGAATATATTGCCATAAATACTGTTGCAAACATCATAAGTGCACTTATACCAATAGACGCTTTGTAAGCAACATCTGTAAACAATATTAAAGATGTTGCAGCTGTTTCAGCACGATAGTCACGCTCTGCCACTGTTACGCCTGTAGCCTTCTTTGTGCCATCATACTCAATATTAGCAGATTTAAGTCCACAGTTTGCATAGAATGCCTTTCTATATTTAACAGATTTACTCATAGAGTAAACCTTGTTTATAGCTCTTCTTGAAACAATTCTGAAGCTCTCTGACTTTATTTTATACTGCAAATTAGCACTTTTATTAAACAGAGAATAGAATAGCTTTGAGCTACTTTTTTTGTATTTGTTATTTGATGCTGATACAACATCATAGCCCTCTAGTGACTTCTGATATAGCTTCATAACCAATGAAATATCGTAATCAATAAAGGCAGAGTCAAACTCAAATACATAGTCTCCTATTGAAAGGTCAACACCTGCATTCATTGCAGCCTCGTAGCCCTGATAGTTGCTTAGCTTTACAATAGAAACTGTGCCTCTATCTCTTTTTTCTGCTATATTTTTTATTATATTAACCGTATTATCAGCTGAGCCATCATCTACACAGATAACCTCAAAGTTTAAAAAGTTTTCTTCTAGTGTCTTTGAGATTGTTTCAACAAATTCACCAACATAGCTTTCTGAATTATGCAGATACACAACTGCTGATACAAAGTTTTTTTCTTTATTCTTAATCATAAAGCTAACACCTCATCCAAATCATAAACAGTATTAATTTTACCTGACAGTACACTTACAAACATTGGTGATTCATTGAACACCTTGATTACTGTAGGTCTTGAGTCATCTATTTCAGAAGCCTTAAGAATTGGCTTCATTGAAAATAGTGACTTTTCATATTTAAATTTAAATTCGTTCTTCAAATACTTTTCTGCAAGCTTAGACATATAAGGCCATGCACTTTCAGGCTTAGCAGGGCAATCGTTACAGTTGCCCAGTCTTTCAGGAGAACAAAAGCCATTTGATTTTTTCTGACAATCAAATACAGGCACATCCTCATAGCTTGTAACATGTGGAGTAAAGGTAACCGATGTAAGTGAGTGGTACCCTGTTTTTCCAAAAGGCATAATTGAGAAAAACGGACCATCCATTACTGTAAAGCCTATATCCTTAAAATTGTCAGAAACACTACAAAGAATAATTTCACAAAGCTCATATTTAATTTTAAATGGCTCAAAGCCAGCAAGCTTATGAATCTGGTTTACTCCACTGTAGGTAGCGTTAAGTACAAATGGAGCTGACACCTTATTATTGTTGTAGGTTATAGTGTAGACACTGCCCTCATTCTTTATCTCTGTAATACAAGCATTATAGATAATTTCTACGTTACTGTATTTTTTTAGCTCGTCAATAAAATAATCTCTTAGAATAAAAGCGTCGTAGGTATATTCTGTTGTTAAAAATGCACCATCACACATTCTTGGCTTAAAGTAGTTAGCTGTATTAAGCTCATCACATCTGATATTAGCATCCTTACAAAACTTTTTAAACTGATTTGCGTCTGTCCAGCTAAAGCTGGCACTTGTTGCATAAATCTGGTCAAACTCACTAAGCACGCAGAAGCCATAATCCTCGTTAAAGCGATCAAAATACTTTCTTGATTTTAACGCAGTAGAAATTGAGCGAGGATAATGATAGCCCATATGTACTCTTGCCTGATTTATATATGTTGCTCTTTTAAACGGAACATCGTCTGCTTCTAATACTATTACCTTCTGATTTCGTTGTGCACAGAACAGTGCCGAATATAAACCATAAAGACCTGCTCCGATTATAATTTTGTCGTAACTCTTCAATTTTTACACCTTCTTCGGTTTATATTTTCCAAACAAGTTCAGAATTAAAATTTTAAACAGATTATAATTACCCTTAAAGCCCTTTATCTTTGTTGGAGTTTCTTCATTCTCAGGGTATTCTCTTGTAACAGGAATCTCACCCGTTTTCATACCTAGCTGATCAGCTCTTACTGACAGATATGCTAAAAGCTCGTAGGTATCAAAAATATCTCTGAATACAGCTACGTTTTCATCGCAGATGTACTTTTTAGAATACGCTCTGTATGCGTTTGTTGTATCTGTATAGCGTTTATGAGCAGTCAGGCTGATAATTGGTGCGTGAATCAGCTTTACAGAGATTAATCTGAATAAAGGTGTATTAATTGCTTTTCCACCCTTAACAAATCTTGAGCCCTGAATAAAGTCATAGCCCTCCTCCAGCTTTTTGATAAAATTCGGAACATCCTCAATGCTGTCCTTATTATTTCCATCAATAGTAATAAAGCCCTTATAATCTCTGTTTAACGCCCAGTCAAAGCCCATTCTCAGCTGAGCACCCTGCTTACCCTTATCATTTTTTACAAGCAGTGTATTAACGCCATATTTTAACAGCTCATTCTTATCTGTACAGCCATCGGTTGAGCCTCCGTCGCATATAACAATATCAGCATAATGATGAACGTTAGCATTAAAGGCTCTCTCAAGCTCCTTTTCAATTCGTCCCTTTTCGTTAATAATCGGAATAAGAATACAATAGTCCTTAGTTTTTTCGCTATATTCATTAGCTATATAATTTGGAACACCTTTTTTCATTTTTTAAATACCTCATATATATAATCAATAACATCAAATACATCTGTTATTGTATTTTGAAGACCCATTTCGATTGATACATATTTATCATAGCCAAGCTGTTCAAGAGCTGTAAGGCTGTTGTGTAATTCTCGCTTTTCAATCTTCTTCAGATATGGCTCTGAAATATGAATGTGATTAACCAACGCTAAATCCTTCTGTAGCCATTCAAGTGTTTCGTTGTTGTATATAATGGTTCCAAAATCCACATTTACACGTAGCTTCTCACAGCCTGACTTTTTGCAAAAATCAAAGGCTTGCTTTGTAAAATTGATGAAATCTGTACCGTAAATTTCAGGATTAGGCTCCAGTGCAATACAAGTGTTTTTATTATGGGCATAGTCAGATATGCTTTTAAAGAAGCCAAACACCTCATCATCTGTATGACTCTCGCCCTTATTTCTTGCCTTTGGATTTCCAAAAACAAGATTTTTACAGCCTATTGCAGAGGCAAAGTCTATAGCCTTAAAGGTATAGCTCTGTAAAGCTATACGGTCGTTTTCAGACTCAAATATATTACCCTGCTGTCCATACCATATTGACTGCATAGAGGATACCTCCAGACCGTAGCTGTCTTTTAGCTTTGCAAAATACTCAACAGCCTCTTCAATATGGTCGTAGGGTGATTCTGGGAAAAGCTTTGTTGGAGCTATTTCTATACCAGTAAAGCCCTTTTTGCTCAGGTATTCATAAACCCTCTGGTTATCCTCTGTATTCCACGCTATGTTTGATATTGAAAGTTTCATTTTACTCACCATTAATTAGCCTTAGACTCAATAAACTGTTTAATCTGTAGCATTTCCTCTTCTTTTGTCATAATATAGCCATTTTCAAAATACTTTGTTTTTAAATCGTAATCAAATGGTGGTTTATTAGTAATGTTTTCAAAGCTCTCACCTGTTAAATAGCTGTAAAGCTCGCCCACGCTTACTGGTGGAGTAACAAGGTTAATCTTCTTAATTCCCTTTTCTAAGCATTCACAGATATAGCTATATAGATTTTTCAACCACAAAAACTGATAAACAGATCTTGAATCTGTAAAGTTTAATGCAGAAAATCCAATTGCCTTGAATGACTTTTTTAAAGCCTCTTTAGTATCGTCATCTAAATCCTTACATTTATAAAATCCATTATCTAATTTGTAATAGGAGCTTTCAACAAGAGAATCCTTTGCAGAAAACTCCATATATTTCTGCTCGTTTAACATAGCAGGAATAACATTTATATAATCATATATAAAATTCTTCTTTAGGTTTTCACCATAAATTGCAGGCAAACGCACAATCAGGTGTTCCTCATAATTTTCTTCTACCCATTTTTCAAGCTCTAATCTATTTCTTCCGTAAGGTGTAAGCTTGCTTAAATCTGGCTCGTAGTCCTCGTCAACACCCTTTGTACAATCGTAAACTGCAACAGTAGAAATCAAAACAACTCTTCTAGGGTTAATTTTTTTAATGTTGCTTTTTGCATTTTCAATTATTTCCTTATCCTTCTCTGGAAAATTGTTTGCTATAAACATTTCTGCAGGTACTCCTGAATAAATCAATGTATCTGGAGCCTTTCCGAAAGCAGATTCTATGTTTTTACTGTTTATTAAATATTCAAACCTATGAGATAAGCATAAATTGCTTCCTACAAAGCCTGTGTAGCCAACTATCATATATAACCATCCTATTCTAAAAAATGAATACAACACAATGCAAATTATGTCGTAATTATTAATATTATACATTAAAGCAACTTTTCTATCAATACATATTCCTTAAAAACAGGCTATTAATTTGATATTTTGGAAAATTAGTTAAAAGTAGGGCTGGTTTAATTATCTTTAGCTTTTAATGTTGTACAATAAAACGAAAAACTTGCTATAATCTAAGCTTATAGCAATACCTATTCAGGTAGCAAAAGCATTGCTCTACATTGTCTTGCGTGATAAAAAGTCCTATCTACACATAATTATGTAAAACAAAAAGTGAGCTGTCTAACCTGCTTAGTAAGACAGCTCACTTTTATAATAAAAATCTCAAAAAATACAGACATATATTTATGCTACATTATTTTACCTACTACTTCTATCCAGTCTGTCGCCCATCAGGATACAAACATCATCAACCCTTTGAGCTTCATTAAGGTTATCAAAGGTTAACACTGCTTTTTGTGCCAAAAACCACTTATAGTTACTGCTGACACGGAAGAGATAATTTGCTGTACCACTCTTTACATCAAATTCATACTGCTCCTGCACACCATCGTAATCCAACGAAATTACAGCTCTGCTGTCCTGTTGTGAGGTAATTGTCACACATAAATAATTACCATGCTCTATATCTACTAGCTTTGGGTTGATAGAATATTTTCCATTCTCACCCTTCAGATGAGAAATAACCTTTTTCTCTGCTAATGGCTTTTCATCAGCATTAGCCCATAGATATGGTACAGCACCCATTTTATGCATTTTTCCAAGAAAATCATCTATTTTTATCTCAGATAGCAATTCTATATCATGCTTCTCACCAAGCGAAGCAATTCGGTCACCTCTCTGCTCTGCAAGCGAGTCTCTAATCCAGATGTCATATTCTCCCCAACGAATAACAGGAACAAAATTACTATAAAGGTATTCTGCTACCAGATAGTATCTATCCTCATTATAAACTCCATCAAGAACGACAGATAAGCCTGTTTTATTTTGTAGCAAATTACCAGCAGGTAAAAGTGCACATACAACCTTATCCTTTTTACTCTCAAGCTCTGCTATTGTAATCTGCTGTGCTCGTTCTCCACTAAGAAGACCTGGAGATTGATTTTCATACACAGGATTTTCTCTTTTTATCAGTGGATATATCAAACCGTTGTTAGAAAAGTCATAAAATGTTTCATCGTTATCTAAAAGCGTATTAAAAATATCAGAGATATTATTTTCTATGGTTCTGTCAAAGGACAAACGACTTTCAGAACTTGCATTTGGGTACTGCTCATATACAGCTTGAGCAGGCTCAATCATATCCAACTGTCCTGCCAGAGTGCTACCAGGAATAACCACTACTGCACATAGTGTAAAGCTAAGCAGTGCTTGCCAATTTTTGCGTATTCTATCACTTGCCACCACATACAGAAAAACAAAAAATATTGCACAGCTCAAAAGCACAGCAGTCTCCAGCTCAACTGCGTTATGTCTTACCATTGTTCTAGGAAGATTTATAAACCAAGCAATACTGGCACCAGCCACAATATAGTGCTGTTGCGATACAGTGTGTTTTTTTGCACTTAAAAATTTGAAAAGAACACCTGCCATCAATACTGCAAATATCGTATTCACAACATAATATAAAATTAAAATCTGTATTTTACTAAAGCCAAATGTGCCATACGCCCAGTTTTGATTACTTTTGCTTGACAGCAATAAAAAGCGTTCAATAAGTATAAACACATCAATTCCTTTTATTGCACATATCGCAAAACATATTCCTGCCACCAAGCCAGCAACACAAGCAAAGCTTATCAAATATTTGCGTAGTCTGCCAAAATCTTTTGCCTGAATAAAATATAGCACCATAATCTCCACACAGGCACATATACAACAAAGCCCAATATCCAAGCGATAAAATGCTGAAAAAACCAACACAGCCCAATAAGCTACATACAAGCTGATACGATCCTTCTTCATTAATTGCATACTTATCCATAAAGCAAAAGGCAGATAGTCCATACCAAAGCATACCTTAGGCAAAAACAACACCATAATCAATGCCTGGTCCTTTTTGACAAATTGAGTTAACAATAAATAAGCAAAAACATAATAGAAGGCGAGATTAACACCCTCCCATATATTGCCAAGCAAAGAAGCATCTAAGGCATTTCCTACCAATAAATAATAGAGATAACCAGGAAGCTGATCATATAGCATATGTGCGTCAAAGCTCTCCAAAATTGGAATTTTACCATAACTCAATAGTCCATCAATACTTAATGCATGATTGGCATATTCAAAATAATCAGGTGTATATGTAATGCTAAAGCCACCTGTACCAACAAAGGCAAGTCCTACAATCAGCAAGCAATAGCAAAGCATTTTATGCTCCCTTTGCAACCACTTATTCTTGGTAGCTATAAAGGAAATAGCAGTTGCTAAAGCTAACAAAGCTAGCTTAACCACTAAAAGCAATACCACACTAAGCCCAAAGCGATAAAAAAGCAAATCGGTTAACAGGTAAAGAGTTGGCAA
Organism: Acutalibacteraceae bacterium; assembly: GCA_036309525.1. Classification (GTDB taxonomy): domain Bacteria; phylum Bacillota; class Clostridia; order Oscillospirales; family Acutalibacteraceae; genus CAG-964. The sequence continues at coordinate 14,011 of JAXJTP010000113.1, forward strand.
TGCATACACAGCAATTCTGTTATTAGGACGTAATTTAATCGGCAGTAGCACTGCAAGCAATAACAGCACAGCAGACGCTACAATTATCCAAAAGCCACCTTTAGCAAGTGCACTTACTAAAGATAATAAAGAGAAAAGCAGAGAAATATAAAAGCCAACATCTATCAAAGCAGGCATTCTCTTTCGTGCACAGGTATCAGCTTTTGATAAAAGCATAATACCAGCACAAACAAACAATATCAAATACAATAAAAATTGTAGTGGTGCCTTATCCTTTAACAGGTTGATAAGACGTATTGTTGCCAATACAGCAAACACTACAATCACAGCAATATTCTTTTTACAAACCAGCTTTCGAAGCTTTTCTATGTGTGATGAAAAAATACTGTAAAACTTTCTGCAAAACAGAAACAACAGCACACCTACAATTGTTATGCCTGTCATATATATCGTAATCTGTTGCGAAATATCCACACTATTTACAGTAGCAACTGATACTATTCTATCTGTAAATGTAGATAGTGGGAGGGCACTTCCATGAATAAGGAAAACCATAATAGCAAGCACTCCCATTGCTACTATACCTGCACCAAACGACAAAGCTGTCGATATTTTGATTTTACGATGCTTCATTTAACAAATCAATCCTTCCTTTAAAAATGAACAAACCTACCAAAGCAAATTATATCATAATAATTAACTATTATACATTAACCCACATTTTCTATCAATACATATTCCTTAAAAACAGGCTATTGATTTGATATTTTGGAAAATTAGTTAAAAGCAGGGCTGGTTTAATTTATACAAAAAGAAAAGTCAGTAAAACAAAGCTTACTGACTTTCTATGGTCGAGGTGACAGGACTTGACTCGTCACTGCGTGCCGAACAGCTCACGCTCAAGCGTTCGCTACTGCTCGCTAAAAATGTGCCACTGGCACATTTTCTTTACGCTCACAGCCTTCTCAGGTTCAAGTCCCTGAGTTTTATTTATACAAAAAGAAAAGTCAGTAAACCAATGCTTACTGACTTTCTATGGTCGAGGTGACAGGACTTGAACCTGCGGCATCTTGGTCCCAAACCAAGCACTCTACCAAACTGAGTTACACCTCGA
>JAXJTP010000114.1:0-7581 GCA_036309525.1 Acutalibacteraceae bacterium
TTTAAGCTGTCTTTCCTCTGGTGTGAGCGTTAGCTCACGCCTACAAACCCAAATTTATTAATAACCCCTCTTAAAAACAAACAGCTCTTCTTATCATTAAATAAGCAGAGCTGTTTTTATATAATTTTATGCGAAGTCAGGAATATTATAAATTTATAAAATAATACTTTTAATAAGCTGTATTTGTTCTATTAGTCAGGTGTTTAATCAAGCCGATTATCTCAAGCCTCACCATTTTTCTTTTTTAACACCTTCATAGCAACTGTACCTATAACTGCAACAGCTACAATAACTGCTACTATTATCCAAACAACAGTTGTTTTATTTACCTTCTCAGACTGTGTTTGCTGTTGTGTATTAGCACTCTCTTCTTTCTTATTCTTCTGATCCTCTTCTATTATGTCATCACCATTGCTAAGAGTTGTAATTTCACCGTCATATTCACCACCTGAAACACTCTCAGCTACTGTATAGCCCTCAGCAGTAACAGTATTTGTGTCAGTATCTGTTACCTCTGTTATTTCAAGCTTTATATCGTTATCTTTTGCACCGTCTTTTACCTTAAAGCTTATTGAAACCAATAGCTTACCCTCAGTAAAATCAAAGCCCTTCATTGCGTCAATACCAATAAAGCTTACTTTGCCAGCATTTTCTGTATTGGCTATTGCCAGCATACCTAGATTTGGTATGTTTACGCTATCAGCATCTAATTCAAGAGAAGCATCGTCATAAGCAACAGTTGCTGTAATGCCAGAGCACGCTTTTTCGCATTTAAAGTTAGCTGTGTAAGTTACTGTATCACCTACTGCAAAATCATGTCCGTTAATTTTTACAGTCTCTGTTGCCAAAAAGCTAACAGAAAACATTGTAGTCATAATGATTGTAATTGCTAAAAATACTGTTACTTTTTTAGCGATACAAAGAATATTTTTCATATTTAAAGCCTCCTTATAGAGCTTAATTTTCCAAAATATATTTATAATTGCGATTTACTACAAAAAACAGGCACCACCTAAGTGATGCCTGTCCCGTATATCCTTCTAATGGATTAGCTAATAATTCTGCTCATAAGCATCTTATGAGAAAGATTTATGTTTAATACAATTATTTAGCTGTCCATACACCTTCTGCAGAGTTCCAATCACCAGCATTTAGTGTAAATAGGTTAGTTGTATGTGCTGGGATTCTCTGTGGAGTTGCCTCATTCCAGTTGTTATCCCAGATATTAGCTGTTGTGTCTGGATTCATTCTTACGAAGATAACCTTTGTATAGTGACCTGCTGGCATAATAGCCTTATATGTGCCGTCAGCCTGCTTTGTCATTGATACCCAAGTTGCCTTGCTCTCGCCACCGTATAGGTATGCAGAGAATCTTGGATTAGCGTGCTTACCTAACCAGTTAGCGTTTGGCTTTAGGTATAGTTCCTTTAGCTCTGTGATAGAGTCCCAGATACCCTCAGCTGAGCTCCAAGCGTCATCGTTTAGAACGAAACGGTTTGTACCATTTGTTGGAAGCTCCATCTCAACAGAGTCATTCCATAGGCTCTCCCAGTTGTTTGCTGTTGTGTTTACATCCATTCTTGCAAACTGAACCTTCTTGTAATCACCAGCTGGGATAACAAGCTTATAGTTGCCGTTTTCAACCTTTGTTAGTGATACCCAAGTTGCTGGACTCTCGCCACCATATAGATATGCTGAGAATCTTGCTTCCTTATCGTACTTATTGTATGTCCAGTTTAGGTTTGGCTTAATGTATAGAGCGTCTGGCTCGTAAACTGTTGGTGTGAATACGCCCCAGTTACCTGCTACGTCATTCCACTCGCCATCGTTGATGAAGAAGCAGTTCTTCTCATCAGCCTTAACTGGGAATGTCATCTTAGATGAGTAGTTCCAAATGTTTGCAGCTGTGTTTTCAAGAGAAGCACCTGTCATTCTAGCGAACTTAACCTGTGTATACTCTGTTGTTGGTACATAAGCTGTGTAGTAGCCGTCACCAGCGTCCTCCATTGATACCCACTCAGAAGCACCGTTTGGAGCAAATACCTGCATAGCAAATCTTGAATCTGTCTTAATCCAGTTTGCGTTTGGCTTTAGATATAGCTTCTTTAGAGAAGCCTTTGAGATGTAAACGCTCCACTCACCCTTTGCGTCGTTCCACTCGCCAGCATAGATTGTGTAGCAGTTTGTTCCATCTGTTGGAATTGTCATTACTGAAGTATAGTTCCAAATATTTGTTGCTGTGTTAGCCTCAGACTTTGGATTCATTCTTGCGAACTTAACGCTTGTAGCATCAGCAGGAATATCAGCACCGAAGTAGCCGTCCTCTAGGTCTGTCATTGAGATCCACTTTGTACCACTTGGACCTGATACCTCAACAGCAAATCTTGCATCACCCTTAATCCAGTTAGCGTTTGGCATTAGATAAATCATTTTGCCTGTTGGTACTGGTGGGTCGATTGGGTTGTTACGGATAATGTCTGTCTTTAGTGCAAAAGAAGCACCATCAATTGCCTGATATGTTTTTGTGTCTACGTAAACGATCTGGTTGTCAGGAGTCTCAGACTCAGCCATATCCTTCTGTCTGTAAGAAAGAGTTGTTGTAGCGTCCTTCTCAGCGATTAGCTGAACACAGAATAGCTTTGTAGTCTTACCCTTGAACTTCATACCGCCAACTTTAATATCAATAGCACTAGCCTTACCATCTGTGATAGTAGCCTGTACCATGCTACCACCTGGTAGATCTACTGCTGTGCTTGATTTGCCAAGTACATAATCTACTGCAGCTGTACCTGAAGCAAAGCCATAGCCATCAGCGAAGTCCATATTTGCGTTAAATACGTCTGGGTCAAAGAATAGCTCTGTTGTCCAACCAGATACATCGTACTTACCATCAGCTGGAATGCTAACCTCTACCCAATAGTTTACCTTGTCGCCAGCCTTAACTGTAACCTCTGTAGCAGCTGTTGTTGCACCCTCTACTGGGTTTGCACCAACAACCTTAGCCTTATTAGTTGTAGTAACGTCTGCTGTTAGTGGCTGACCTGTTGTCTTATCGAAATACTCTTTGCCGTCTGGATCCATTGTCTGCTTCATTGTGTAAGAGATCTTTGAATCTGTAGCGTCAGCTAGAGCCTTAAATGTAACCTTAACAAGAGTTTTCTCTGTTGTAAAGTCGTATGGCTTTGTTGGTGAACCAGCACCGATTACAGAGAACTTACCAGCTACTGCTGCATTCTCCTCTGTTAGACCGTCAAAGTTAGGGTACTCTGCCTTTACGAACTCAAGAACAGAAGAATCATACTTAACATCTGTCTGGAAGCCGTATAGACCCTTAGCGAACTTCATATCTACATAATACTCAACTGTATTACCAGCCTTGAATGAAGCTGTTGTAGAACCTGTTTCTGCACCAACTGGATCAACTGGTGTATCACCGTTTACAGTTGCTTTCTCTGCAACTGTTACGCCACTTGCTGGCTTGTAGTTTGTAACAAGATCGCTTTCATTCTCGTCGATCATCTCGTCGATTGTATATGAAATAGTATATGTACCAGCCTTCTTAGCTTTTAGCTGAACTGTCTGTAGTGTAGCACCGTCAGCAGCTGTGAAAGGATTTGTTGCAGGAGCAAGAACTGAAGCCTTAACCTTACCTGCTACTGTTGCGTTTACTATTTCCTGACCGTTACCTGCACCTAGTGTAGATACGCCGTCATCGCTGTATGTTGCATCTAGCTCGAAAGCGTCAGCGTCATAATTTGTTGTCATTAGATAAGCGCCGATCTTCTTTGCTGTTGTAACATCTACTGTAAATGTTACCTTGTCGCCCTCAGCAACAGTAACCTCTTTAGAACCTGTAACATTTGATACTGGATTTGTTGGAACAGGTGGGTCTGTTGGATCATCTAGATCTACTGGTGGGTTTGTAGGTGGATCTGTTGGATCGATTGGATTATCTGGAATTTCGCCATTACCAATTCTTGCTAGTGGAACTGTTACTAGGTCTGTATCTTCCTTTTCAGCAGAAGTTGACTCGTCTGCTGAGTAAGCAGTTGTTGCCTTATCTAGCATTGTCATATCCATTGGGCAAGAAGCGATACCACCCTCACCGAATGTAGAAATATGCATAACACCGATACCATTCTGCTCGATATGGTCTTTTGTAATACCAAGAGCCTTGAATGGAACTGTCATATAATAGAATGTATCATGCTTCTTGTCGTGACCTAATGATAGGAAATCAACCCAGTTAGCTGATGCACTTGTTAGGTCCTCAGGAACATAGCCCTCGTAACCGTTTTTCTTAATACCTGTGATACTTGAGCCGAAGAAGCCATCCTCGTACTTAAATGAAATACCATTCTCCTTAAATAATGCTGGAGCTGGATTTGTGTAGCTGAAATATCCGTCGCTACCTGTCTTAAATAGAGCAGGCTGACCAACGCCTGGCTTTGATGAGAAGCACATTAGTGCGTCGATTCTTGTTTCAAAACCAACCTTTAGGCCCCAAACATATTCACCACCAGCCATAGTACCACTTGACATATCAGCTGACTGACCTTTACCAAGGTCTAAAGCAAGCATCTGTGGAATATCACCATTCCAAGGCTTACCATTATCACTTGTAGGATAGCCCTGAGCTGGGTCAACAATGTCTGTTACATTGGTAAACTGCCAACCTAGGTATAGATTTGAATCATCCCAAGCAGAATACAAAGCGTATGTATCATATACAGGAGCCTCGTGAGAACCTCTGAATATACGAGGGTCATCGTTAGCTACGCCCTGTGCAATGATCATATCCTCTGTAAAGTCGCTTGCGCTGGTAATAGTCTTGTACTTACCAACCTGTCCCTTTGGGTTTGTGGCATATTTACCACCAATAGCTTGGCCACTGCTTGACTGTGTGTCTTTAACTGCAGCAGATTCCTGTGTATCTACTGCTACTGCAGAAGCCGAAACCGTTGAGCTTGCTGCCATTAGAAGAGCAAGAGCGATACTCAACAGTTTATTTGGTTTCTTTGCCATTTAAATTCCTCCTTTTTCTTCGCTATTATAAGCATATCTAAGCAATCTCTATTATATAGAATTACATTAAAAAATACAATGGTTTTTCTATAACTGAAATCAAAATCGTTTATTATACCAAAAAACATATAGAAATTTTATACAGGATAACCTTTATTTTCAAGCCCCTTTTAACCTGAACATACTATTTAAACAGAATAATACATATATCGCATATAATCATTTTAGTCATTGCACAATAAGCATAGAATATATTAATTTAAGAGCTTTTCATATATACAATGATAGGTCTGCTACTAAAAAATGTACTATATAAAAAACGAAAAGAACCACAGCTTTTCCGATCCCTGTGGTTCTTTTCTATCCTCTGCTTTTCCCCATGTGTATCTCGCCTTATACACAATCAGATTTTATCATATTATTTTATTAATGTCAAACTTCATTTTCACCAAAGCTTCTGGTCTGCCTTGGTATTATAATCACAAAGCATATTACTCTGTAATAGACTGAATAAGTCCACCCTTTTTGATTATATTCTGTATAAACTCTGGGAATGGCTCTGCCTGATATGTTTTTCCTGTTGTTTCGTTAGTGATAACACCTGTATCAAAGTTTACATCTACAATATCGCCAGCCTTGATGTCGTGTGCAGCCTCGTCGCACTCAAGAATTGGTAAACCGATATTAATTGCATTTCTGTAAAAAATTCTTGCAAATGTTGAAGCTATAACGCATGAAATTCCTGATGCCTTTATTGCTATTGGTGCGTGCTCTCTTGATGAGCCACAGCCAAAGTTTTTCTCTGCTACCATAATATCGCCCTGCTGTACATTCTTTGTAAAGTCAGCGTCGATGTCCTCCATACAATGAGCAGCAAGCTCCTTGTGAGAGGCTGTATTTAAATATCTTGCAGGAATGATAACATCAGTATCTACATTATCGCCATACTTGTGTACTCTACCCTTTGCGTTCATTTATAATCAATCCTCTCTTTCTTATTCTCCACAAACCTCTTCAGGGTCTGCAATATAGCCAGCTATTGCACTAGCAGCAGCAACTGCTGGGCTAGCCAGATAAATTTCTGAATCTATATGTCCCATTCTGCCTACAAAGTTTCTGTTTGTTGTAGAAACAGCTCTTTCGCCCTGAGCAAGTACGCCCATATGACCACCAAGACAAGGACCACAGGTTGGTGTTGAAACTATTGCACCAGCATTTACAAAAATGTCGAACAAGCCCTCGTGCATAGCGTCTAACCAAATCTGCTGTGTACCTGGGATAATAATACAGCGTACACCCTTTGCAAGCTTTTTGCCCTTCATTACCTCAGCAGCAGCTCTCAGGTCTGAAATTCTACCATTTGTACAAGAGCCGATAACAACCTGATGAATCTCAAACTTCTCTATCTCATCAATAGTCTTTGTATTCTCTGGTAGGTGTGGGAATGCTACTGTTGGCTTTAGCTGTGACAGGTCTATAGTGTACTCTTCATCATACTCAGCATCGTCATCAGCAAAATACTCAACAGCCTCACCCTGAAATCTTCCGTTTGTATACTCTCTTGTAATATCATCAACTGGGAAGATACCATTCTTTGCACCAGCCTCGATTGCCATATTTGCAATACATAGTCTGTCATCAATATTAAGGTACTGCAGGCCCTCGCCCATAAATTCCATAGACTTATACAAAGCACCGTCTACGCCAATCATACCAATAATATGAAGAATAACATCCTTACCACTTACATACTTCTGTGGCTTGCCTACAAGATTAAACTTGATGGCAGAAGGCACCTTAAACCAAGCCTTACCACTTATCATACCAGCAGCCATATCAGTAGAGCCAACACCAGTTGAGAATGCACCAAGTGCACCATATGTACAGGTGTGAGAGTCGGCACCAATGCAAAGGCTACCAGGGCCAACAAGACCCTTTTCTGGTAGAAGTGCGTGTTCAATACCCATTTCGCCAACATCCATAAAGTTTTTGATGTCGTACTTATTTGCAAAATTTCTTACCTGCAAGCAGTGCTGTGCAGATTTAATATCCTTATTAGGTGTAAAGTGATCCATAATCATTGCGATTTTTGTGTTATCAAAAACATTTGTAGCATTACAATCCTCAAAAACATTGATAGCTACTGGTGAAGTAACATCGTTACCCAATACCATATCCAGCTTAGCCTCAATAAGCTGACCAGCCTTAACCTCAGGCAAGCCTGCATGAGCAGCCAGAATTTTCTGGGACATAGTCATACCCATAATAAATTCCTCCATTTAATAGCAATATTGATATTAGAATAAAAACCATATCAAAAATATTTTGCATTTATTATGCCATATTTATTGATAAAAGAATGTAAAGTATGCTACAATTTGATTTATAATCTATTATTATAATACTGACAAATTTGGGGTTGTCGAGCTAACACACAAACGCTGATAGAGAAAAACGTAAAGTTTGGGTCCAGCCTTTTTAAAGGCTGGCAGGTCAAGGACAGAGTCCTTGCAGGTTTTAAGGACGGAGTCCTTAACGCATAATCGTCTTTTAAAA
>JAXJTP010000115.1:0-2193 GCA_036309525.1 Acutalibacteraceae bacterium
ACATAAAATAATTATCCTCGTAGGATTTTACGCAATCAATTTGCTTCTCTAATTGGTTGCATGACCCAAAAGCCTTTAAAAAGGCTTTACCCAAACTTCAAGTTTTGGTTTGTGCTAATCCGTAACTCCCCGACAAACCCAAATTTGTATAATCTATAAAACTAATCTGTAAAACAATTTATATATTAAGAAGGCGATTATAATGCAGAATTACTTTCAAAAAGAAATTGAAACTATGCCTGTTGAAGAAATAAAAAAGCTTCAGTCAGAAAAGCTTGTAAAGCAGGTAAAGCACGTTTACGAAAATGTAGAATACTACCGTAACCTTATGGACGAAAAGGGTGTTACTCCTGACGATATTAAGGGTATAGAGGATTTACACAAGCTACCATTTTTAACTAAGGCAGACCTTCGTGACGCTTATCCATACGGACTTTTAGCTAAACCTTTAAGCGAGTGTGTTCGTATACATTCAACATCAGGCACAACAGGAAAAAGAGTTGTAGCCTTTTATACTCAAAATGATGTTGATATGTGGGAGGATTGCTGTGCAAGAGCTATTGTTGCAGCAGGTGGCACAAAGGAGGACGTATGTCAGGTAGCCTATGGCTATGGTCTGTTTACAGGTGGCTTTGGTCTTAACGGTGGCTCACACAAGGTTGGCTGTTTAACATTACCTATGTCATCTGGTAACACAGAGCGTCAGATTCAGTTTATGACAGACCTTAATGCTACTATACTTTGCTGTACACCTTCTTATGCTGCATATATAGGCGAAACCTTACAGGAGCAGGGCTATAAGCCAGAGGACATTCCACTAAAGGCTGGTATTTTTGGTGCAGAGCCTTGGACAGAGGAAATGCGTCGTAACATCGAGCAAACTCTTGGAATTAAAGCCTACGACATCTTTGGTCTTACAGAATGCTCTGGCCCTGGTGTAGCCTTTGAATGCTCAGAGCAATCAGGTATGCATATTAACGAAGACCACTTCATAGCAGAAATTATCGACCCAGACACAGGCGAGGTTCTACCAGAGGGTAGTAAGGGTGAGCTTGTATTTACTGCACTTGATAAAGAGGCTTTCCCATTGCTTCGTTACCGTACCCGTGACATTTGTGTACTATCAAGAGAGAAGTGTGCTTGTGGTCGTACTCTGATTAAAATGGCTAAGCCTATGGGCAGAAGCGACGATATGATGATTATTCGTGGTGTTAACGTATTCCCTAGCCAGATTGAAACAGTACTTCTTAATCAGGGCTACCAGCCTAACTATCAGATTATTGTTGACCGTAAGGGTAATACAGACACATTTGACGTAAATGTAGAAATGAACGCTGACCAGTTTACTGATACAGTAGCTGGTATTACAGCTAAGGAAAAGGCTCTTGCTAACGCTATGAAAACTATGCTTGGTATCAATCCAGCAGTACATCTTGTAGAGCCAAAATCTATTGTTCGTAGCGAGGGTAAGGCTGTAAGAGTTATAGACAAGCGTAAGCTACACGATTAAGAAAGGGGTATTACTATGTCATTAAAACAGCTTAACATTTTTGTACAAAACAAAAAGGGTGCATTGGTTGAAATTACAGAAGCATTAGCGTCACACGGTGTAAACATTCGTGCACTTTCTATTGCTGATACAGAAGAATTCGGTATTCTTCGCCTTATCGTAAATGATAATGAAACAGCGTCAAAAATTCTTGCTGACAAGGAATACCTTATCAAAATAACCGAGGTTGTTGGTGTTAAAATCGGTGATGCTCCTGGTAAGCTTTCAACAGCCTTAGAGGTGCTTGATAAAGAGAATATAAATGTTGAATACCTATATGCATTTATGGCTCGTACCGAAAAGCACGCATACGTAGTACTAAGAGTAGCCGACAACGCTTTAGCCGAAGAGGCACTTGAAAAAGCTGGCTATCATATGATTACAGACGCTGATATTAACAAGCTATAATATATTTTAAAAATATAAAACAAAAACTCGAAGTTCAAGCTGAGCTTCGAGTTTTTTTATATGGGTAATATTTGATTAAACAATAGATAAATTGGGGTTTGTCGGGGAGTTACGGATTAGCACAAACCAAAACTTGAAGTTTGGGTAAAGCCTTTTCAAAGGCTTTTGGGGTTAAGGGGTGAAACCCCTTATGGGTTTTTAGGGCGAAGCCCTAAACTCATAATCGTCTTTTAAAA
>JAXJTP010000116.1:0-26636 GCA_036309525.1 Acutalibacteraceae bacterium
GAGTCCTTAACGCATAATCGTCTTTTAAAATGCCGTTTTCAACGGCATTTTAGGAATTAACGAGAAGTTAAAGGGTTTCACCCTTTAAAATCCCACAAGGGCTTTCAGCCCTTGACCCGATAAACTTTTGAAAAAGTTTAATCAAAACTTTTAAGCTGTCTTTCCTTTGGTGTGAGCGTTAGCTCACACCAACAAACCCAATTTGTTATTAAAATCAGGATACTCTAAATTTAATTTGCGAGGTATATTATGAATAAAATTATACATAGTAGCGACTCTTTACAGCTACCAAAGGAATCTGACGAGCTTTTTAATAACCTCGGCACAGAAAAAAGCTATAAAAAAAATACACCACTCTATTTTCAGGGTGAGCAGGCAGACTGCTTTTATTACCTGAAAAAGGGCAGTGTAAAAATATTTTTCAATTCAATAGATGGTATGCAAAAAACTATTTCTATAGTGGGAAACGGTAGCATTTTAGGCGAAGCGTCATTTTTTGACCATATGCCAAGAATTTCGTCAGCACAGGTTATTTCTGACTCAACAATAATTTCTATCACAAATAAACAGCTTGAAGACGCCTTTGCAAAAAACCCACAGCTTGCTATGCACCTTTTAAGGGTACAGGCACAATCTATACGAATGCTATCAACACAGATGTCTGGTATGGTATTTTCAAAGGCAGATTGCAGAATAGCAAATCAGCTGTTGCAATCCAAAACTATATTAAATGGTGATGTAATAGTAAATCTTACACACGAAGAAATCGGCAACCTTATCGGAGCCTCACGAGTTACTGTAAGCAAGATTTTAAACAGCTTTGCAGAAAAAGGCTATATAAAAACAGCCTACAGATATATTATTCTTACAAACCTTAACGCACTTGAAGAAATAGCCTCTGCTCAGGAATAGCTCTACTCCTTTTTATCGGGAATAGTAAAGTCATATTTCAGCTGTACAGGCTTGCCACTTTGTTTTTTAAACTCATCACTGCAAAAGTAGAAAAGGTTTTTTCTTGTCATATCTATATTTTTGAAAAAATACTTAAAGCTTTTCTTATTAAAGTGAAATTTACACATAAAATATGCATTACCAAAATACATAGCTATTCCCAGCTGAAAAAACGAGTATTTTAGCTCCTTATAGCGATTATGGTCTATAAAAAATCTTTTTAAGTAACCAAACGACAGCAGATAATCACTGCTGTTTTTTAATGAAGGTGATTGCACTATACTTCCCTTTCTTATTGTATAGTAATACAGCACCTTATTTATTACCACACCCTTATTTGCCAAATATAAAAGTCGTGATGTTGTGGCTATATCCTCATACTTCATTTCTGGAAAGGTTATATTATTATCTGTAAACAGGCTTTTTCTCCATAGCTTGTTCCACAAATATGACCTCATACAAAAATCAGCAATGGTATGCTCTGCCATTTCCATATTAGTCATTACCCCTGCTCGTGGCTTTCTTATAATTACAGGCTTTACTAAGCCCGACTCCTTATAATAAAGCCCATAATTACAATGCACCACATCAGCATTATTTTCTTTAGCAGAGGTATATAAATATTTAAGATAATTCACATCAATATAATCATCGCTGTCTACAAAAGCAACATATTCGCCCTTTGCCAGACTTACGCCAAGATTTCTTGCAGAAGCAACACCCTTTGAAGGATTATGTACAAGCCTGAAATTCGGGAATTTCTTTTCAAATTCTGTTGCTATCTGTGGACTGTCGTCTGTTGAGCTGTCATCAATCATAATAACCTCAAAATCCTTAAAGCTCTGATAGCTTACCGAAGACAAGCACCTTGACAGATATTCGCCTACATTATATATAGGAATAATAACGCTTACAGCAGGAAAACCCTCCTTCACAAACAACACCCACTTTCTTTTTATTTTTGTTTCTATTATTCTTTATGCTTTGCTATCCAACTCAGCAAATATGGTCTATCATTATTTGCTGGTACTTCAAACCACTGTGAGCACATACGATATTTCTTTCCGTATATGGTTAACACTTTAGAATAATATCTTACTGTATCAAATTCTGTATCAACAGCTACTAACAACGGATAATTAATCCCAAAAAGCTGTTTACTATAATCTAGATTTTGCATAAAAACAATTTCTTGCTCGGTAGCTTTTCCATTTTCTAGCATAGGCATTAACACACACTGGGCTATTCTTCCTATTTTTAATTCACTTAATACTTTGTCTTCGGGATAATCGGCTGGCACTTCAACCCTCTGTACTCTTGTTTTTTGCACACTTGGTGCTGTTTGATTTCTCGGTGACTTCTCTCCATCAAACATTTTAAACATTTGGTACGAACGCATAAATAGCTCTGTAGTATCTGAAACATCATTGCTTACAAGCAAAATTGGTTTTAAAACATTCGTGTCATATTCTTGGTTTGTAATAAGTCTAAATTTAAAGCTTAAATCAAAGGTACTAAATAATATATTTAAATCTTCAAAGCAACAATTAAGGTCATTTAATGTTGCTGGGTTAATTTTAGGTGACGCAAATATAATTTCTGCATTATCATTACCTAAATACCCATACAAGCAAAAGGCTGTTCTTACACATTTTTCCATAACCTTCATAACAGTTACTTCTCTATTTCCATAATTTAAACCATTTTCGTGAAAAGCAACATCCACTGCATAAACCTTTGATTTATCAGCTGTCATATCTATTCCTAAAACATCGCATTCAGCTTGTCTTAATAGTTGACTTATAGATGTGTTATTTTTAAATATTTTATAGCTATACTTTGTGCAGAAAAACTCGTCCACCTTTTGCATTAAATATATAAGCTTCTCCTCGTTTTTCAAATCCCATTGAGATGATACCTTCCAGTTTGTTTGTACTATCTGGCATTGCTTTACATGTCTGAGCCAAGAATAAAACAAAGACTCTCCCATTTCGATTTTCACAAAGCTCACCCCAAAAACACATTTTATAAATTTATTATACTATATATTATACTTTATTACAATTTATAATCCTTCAATTTAACTATTCTTCTCTCTTATCCTCAATGCTTTTCTTTTTTGTAAGCATTGAAAACGGTGCAGATATAACAATAACTGCGTAGTAGCTTATTACTCTCCACATTAAAAGTGCAGACTTAAGCATTGCAGTACCAAAGAACATTCCGTAAAACACAGAGAATGCAAGCTCGGCTGCACCGGTTGCACCAGGTAGTGGCATCATAGCAGAGGCAAGCGAAACAAACGACTGTGAGCATACAATTTCTACCACAGTAGCAGAGCTAAGCGAAAAGCCTCTGTACACACAATATGGCACAAGCATAATAAGCAGTATTTGAACAAAAATCAAAGCAAACGACAAAACCATAAGACTTGGCGATTTAGCAAGAGCCTTATTACCCTGATGAAAAAGCTCTATCTGGTTGCCAAGGCTTTTTACGTGCTTTTCTGGCTCCTTTACAAGTCTTATTTTATTAAGTAGCTTTTCTATAAGCCCTAAAAGCCAGCCCGAAATTTTGCTGTTGAACGAAGCAAACATTATTAACCCTGTTACAGTTACCTGAGAGATAAAGCCTGCTATCAAAAACAGCCACAGCAGTGATGTATTTACAGTTTGTATAAAGAAATCGAACTTTAAAGCAAGTGCAAAAACAGTAAATGCAGTAGAGGTTATCTGATATACTAAAAACTTTTGTATTAAGCACGAGGTTGAATAGCCTGCGTCTACCCTTTTGGTAGACAGAAAAACAACCTGCATAGGCTGACCACCCGACGCTGACGGTGTAACAGCACTGAAAAAGCTACCTATAAACGAGCTTTTTATACCATCTAAAAGTGTAAAGCTCTTGTACTCACGCTTAATATAAAGATACAGTAAAAACGAATCTATAACCATATTCCCAAGCTGACAAAGCACAGCCATTATCAGCCAGAAGATATTTAAATCTATATCAGATTTAACCAAATCTACAAGACCGTCCTCAGAAACGCAAAAATACGTAACAAGTACTACTGAAATTACTATGACAAATAGATTGAACACCATATTAAGGTTAAGCTTTTTAAACATCAACTAAACCTCCATACACATATTATAAATTATGGCTCTTTTCAAAAGATAGAGAGCTTTAAAATGAAATTTGACCTGACGGTCAAATGAAATTCGCTTTCAGCGAATGAAATATTGCCTTTAGCAATATGAAATATTTTTCTTAGAAAAATATTATGGGTCGCTTCGCTCCAGTTTTTTATTAGCAAGCCTCTGCCCTGCATTATTTCTTCATTATTGTAATGCTATTACAGCTACTGCACATAGGCAGTAGCTGTAGGCTTTTTATTATTTATTGCTTGGATTATTTACTGTACCGATAATTATTGGTGCATTGCTTTCATTATCTATTACAGCGTATAAAAATGGTCTGTCCAGCTTTAGTGTAGCCTTTGTTTTCTGATTATTCTTTGCTATATCTTCCTGAACAATATTTGTTGATATTCCGTTTTTATTAACAGTAATAGTAACATTCTGTGTAAAGTCGTCTACAAATATATCCTCTGCAAATGCCTTTGAAAAATCAGCCTTGCTTGTGAATATATCATTTATACCCATTGACATTAATGTATCCTTAATGCTTGTACTATTATTTACTGAAAATTCTGGCATACTTACAGTTGTAAAGCTTGTTGGAGAAGCACTTCTAGCCAAATCAAGCAGATTTTCTGTTGTAAGGTCACCTACATATTTTTCTAATGTAACATCTTCATTTGGCATAACACAAAGTAGCTTACAAGGTGTATTTTTCAAATCCTTAATAAAGCCCTTTGCGTACTGTACTGAAAAGCTTCTTTCTACGCTTGTAAGATAGCTTACATCTACTGACTTACCGTCAGAGGCTGTAAACTTACCCTGAGAAACCTTTGCGTCCTCATAGCCATATAGCCAGCTGTCGCTTACAGCAACAGATGAGTCAAGATATAGCTTGTAATCGCTCTTTACAGCAATACCGTCTGTAGGTATAAGCGACATTGAATTATCCTTTATAAGGTTGCTTATTAATGTAGGTGTTTTTGCGTCTGCAAAATCTGCTCTATATGCAAAAATATTGTAGTAATTATCATACTTCTGCAAAAAGCCTCTTTTTGGTGCATTTGTATTTGTTACCCACATAGAGTTTACATTATAAACACCTAGCTCCTCTGTATTGAAAAAGCTCATTCTCTGAGTAAGATAAGAGGCACACTCGTTAATAATCTCGGTGCTGTAGGTTGACTTGCCAAGCATTTTTTTAACCTGCTTTAATGTTTCGCCAGACGCACCATTTTCCAAAGCTGAAAGGCTTAATGTAACACCCACAGGTGCTACAGCTGTATTTTTATTAGCATAGTCCTCTCCTCTTAGCAAATCAAGAGCCAAGGCACCATTTTTACTTATATAGTTATCGTAGCTTTCTGGCTTTTCGGTTTCTGCTTTAAAATCATACGCAGGTGCTGTGTCACTTTTCTGCACGCTTGCTAAAAGGTCGTTTGCATTATCTGCCCTGTCTGGTAGCTCTTTTTCTCCACAGCCACACAAACCTACTATCAGGGCTCCTGCACTTAACGCAACAGCAATGCTCTTATATAAAAATTTATTCTTCATTGTTATTCTCCAAATTTTCTGTGTCTATATTTTCCTTTAGCTGGTTATACATTTCCTCTGTATCAGATATTGCCCATTTATCCTTGCTTGCATATTCCTTTACCAGCGTTTCAGCCAGCTCTATAATTCTACCAGCTGAATTTTCTCTGTAATTATCCTGACAAGCCTTTTTCATTTCATTCAGCTTTTTAGGGTTAAGCAACAAATCGTGTACAATCTTGCCACTTTTTCTCTTTGGCAAACGCACAGCCATATTATTGCGTTCAAGATAAACTGCATTATCCTCTTCTTGCCCAGGGTAAGCCTTGAATATAGCCATAGGCAAGGTAGAGGCAATAGCCTCGCTTACTGTTAAGCCACCAGGCTTTGTTACAATAAGGTCTGCAACATACATATATTCGTTAATATTATCTACAAAGTATAAAAGCTTTGTAGGCTTTATACCGTTACGACCAACATAAAACTTATTTAATTCTCGGTTTTCTGTAATTGTGTCGTCCTCTATAAAGCTTTCGTCAGAATACTCATCATACTTACCACTGTTAAGGCTCTCGTCGTTTTCCTCGTAGCTTTTATCAAGCATTGCGTCAAACTCATCAAATAATCTTTTATTTCTGCCCGTAACAACAATAAGCTGAAAATTAGTTTCTGTTTCTGCTATATCACGATAAATTTTAAATATATCTCTTACACCAAAGCTACCAGCCATAAGCAATACTGTGCGTAGCTGTGGGTTAAGCCCCATTTTTTTAATAAGCTCCTTCTTGCTCTGCTTGTTATAGAAAACAGGGTCAATAGGAATACCACTTATCTGCACATCAGCCTTATCCACACCAAATTCCTCTAGTGCCTGCACAGTTTCTTCGTTAGAAACAACATACTTATCCACACCCTCCTGCACATACATAATATGTGGTGCAAAGTCTGTAATAAGTGCAATAACAGGAATATTCATTTTATATTTTATTTTAAGCTCAGACGCAAGCTCTACACAAAATGCGTGCACACCTATAATTACATCGGGTCTGAACTCTATCATAAGAGGTAAAAGCCTTCTTGCCAAAAGCTTTTGTATCTTTGTTGCCAGTGTAGTTACCTTTCTGTCTTTATTAGTACCGTTATAAACAGCTCCGTAAAAATGAGGTGCTGTTTTTGCCATCATTTCATAGCCCTCTGAAATAGTTTTATTATAAAGATGTCCAATCTCCTCAAGTGTATCCACTACTCTTACTACATCGTTTGGTCTGTTTGCCTCTATGTGCTTTTTCATAGCAGAAGAGGTTCTCATATGACCTCCTCCTGTAGAAGCCGATAAAATCAAAATACGCAAAATACACCCACCCTTAATAAAATTTTTCCACAGTAATTATATCACATACAATCGACCTATTGCAACCAAAAAGAATACCCTTGCTACTGTATAATTGTAAATATTCCGTTACAATTTTTACCATTTATACTATTTCTGTTTTTAACAGCATACAGTATTTTCCAGCAGGTTTTTTATCTGACAGTCTGTGAGGAAATACTACACATTAAATATAAAATATGCAAAATTGCACATCTGCTAAAGCATAAATAATATTGATACTTTTGTAAGAATTTTGTAGCATTTTTATTGATGATTTTTTACAGTAGTTATGGTATAATGTTCTATGTATAAAGTATAGTTAATAAAATGGTTTTCCTGTACGGAAAATATGCTTTTATAAATTAAGGAGTTACAAAAATGGCAAATGAAAACAATAAGGAGAACACTAAGCCGACCTTATCCAAGGGCGATAATACAGCTGTAAATGCTGTATCGGCTAAAGGTGCAAACAGCTGTAACACTCAAGCAGAGAATACAACAACTAAAAAATCAGATAGTACTATGACAGATGAAGAAACAAAAAGGGTTATGCTTGATGTAGATGCACTTATAGCAGAGGTGCGTATGCAGTCAGAGGCTGTATCTGGCACAGCTCCTGCAACCAACAACACAGTACGCACACCGTTAGAGGTTGAAAGCAACAGCAACGAAGAAGACGAAATGGTTGACATAACAGAGCTTTCTAAGCAAACCCCTGCAAGCACTGCACCTGCTACACCTGTAGCAGAGCCTAAAGCAACTAAAGAAAAGCCAAAGGCAACCAGCACAGCAACCGTTGCCAGCAACACAGGCACTGCTAAAAAGGAGAAGAAAAAAAGCAATCATCTTTTTGCTAAAATCTTCTGTGGCTTTCTTACTGCAATATTACTATCGGGTGGAGCCTTCTACTATATGTACAAATATGTACCAGAGATTATACCAGTAGCTTCATCTGTAAATGTTCCAGGTGGCACTGTAAAGCCACCAGAGGAAGAAATTGTATTTTTAAAGGGTATGCAGGTATCTGGCTTTGATATTGGTGGAAAAACTCTTGACGAGGCTAAATCTCTTTTAGCACTAAGAGGCTCAAGCCTGCTTCCAAAGCTAAATCTTACTGTAAGCTACAAAAGCGAGGATCACATCTATAAAAATGATGACTTCGAGTTTACATACAACCTTAATCAGGCTATCGAAAATGCCTACAAATACAATCAGAAGATTCTTGACGCTGGCTCTAACGATATAATGTCAGACAAGCCATCAGATGAAAACGCTGTTGTAGACTCTGAAAACGGTACTGTAAACTTTGAGCTAGACTACAGAGTTACACAGTCATCAGTACAAAAGGTTATAAAGCGACTAGCCAAAGAGGTTGACGAGCCTTGCATAGAACCACACGTTTCAAAGTTTGACACATCTCAATCAAAAAATTCAAAGCGTTACACCTTTAAAGAGGGTAGCGAGGGCACTGTAATAGATCAGGATGAGCTTATAAAGGCTACACTAGACGCCTTTAACGATGGCGAAACCGAGGTTTTATTAACAGCAACAGGCATAACAGACAAGCCAAAGCTAAAAATGGCAGATGTTAAAAAGGCTACAAGACTTATCGGCAAGTTCAGCACATATTCAACCAATACATACAATGCAAACCTGAATATGGCTCAGGCTTTAAAGGTTATAAATGGTACTATACTTGAGCCTGGCGATACCTTGTCATTCAACGACTGCACAGGCGATAGCAACCAGACCTCTAATGGCTATTACCCAGCTGGTGTTATTTCTAATGGTAAAATGACAACAGGTGTTGGTGGTGGTATATGCCAGACTGCTACAACACTTTACAATGCAGGTATTATGGCTAATATGGAAATTGTAGAGCGTGAGCCTCATCTATGGTGCTCATACTATGTATATGGTGGACTTGACGCAACAATCGACTGGGGTAACATTGACCTTAAAATGAAAAACACCACAGATTACCAGATGTTCTTCAAATGCTGGATGGACGGTACACAGCTGAATATAGAAATATACGGCTGGCAATCTCCAGATTTTGACGAGGTAAGAACAGAAACCGAGCTTGACTGGTACACAAGCGAATCCTACGGCTACAATGCATACAGAGTATTCTACAAAAACGGTAAAGAGGTTAAGCGAGAAGACCTACCTTACTCTGTATACAGTCTGTCAAATGGTGGTGGCATAAGAGGTGCCGACCCTGGTGATGTTTCTAAAAAGCTAAAACAGCCTGAATAATACAATAAAATTCGCTTTGCACAAACAAAATATTACCAAAGCATTTAGGCATAAAGCTGATTTTCAATTAAATAACAAACCAACGGCTCTCACAAACCAAATTGCGAGAGCCTGAATATTATTTGGAGAAAGAAAAATGAAAAATTCAAATGCAGTAAATAAACCATCTCGTCTTAACCTTGTAACGCTTATAATTCTGGGAACAGCTCTATGCAGTATACTGTCAGGAATTATAATTATTATAGGAACTTATAACGAACAAACAAGATACAATAATTTACTTGAGGGTGGATATTATACGAATGGCAAAGTAACAGGCGTAACATACGACGATGAGAGAGAAGAATACTATGCACATATATCCTACACTGTAAACGAAGAGCTGTATCAATTTTCTGTTTCAAAGGGCAATAAATATAAAAAAGACAGCACCGTTAAGGTTCTTTACGAAGCAGAAAACCCTTCTAACTGTGCCTTAGAAAATGATAGCTTTATAGATGAATATCTGTCAAGTAGTATCTTTTTAGTTATAGGTATCATATTACTTCCTTTTGCCTGCAAAGGATTATTCGGTATTCATTCTAACCATACACAAACAGCTATGCAATTTAACAATCCGAGTGATGTCTGGAATTACGATACTACAAACCCTCAAAGAAACCTAAGAACTTATCAAGGCGTAAATAATTATACACAAAGTAATCACACTCAAGATAATTATACTCAAAGTAATTATTAAACAAACAGCTCAGCAAGAGTAAATATAGGCACAACTGCTTTTTATAATAAAAACAAGGAATAATACTAAAGGCTCTCACAGAAAAAATCTGCGAGAGCCTTTATTGCGTTTCTTTTAACGTTGTTGAATTAATAACAAATTGTTCGAGATTTTCAGACAATTTGCAAATGTTTAACTCTACAACCCCACATTTATATATACCCTAATTATCAACAAATATATATGTATCAATCACAAAGCTTGATATATTCCTTTGGTGCAAAGTTTGTCTGCATTGTCCATGTAACTGCTGTACAGCCTTTCATAACGAATACCTGTAGAAGGTTATCAATTCCGTTTTCTACCCAAGCCTGTAAGAATTTTCTTGATGGGTGTGCAAAAATTTCTGCTCTTAGCTTCTCGTCGTTTACCTGCTCAAGCACGCCTGTTACACGAATCTGAACACCATTGCAAGAAAAGCACATTTCTGCCTTTGGGTTTTTCTTTATCTGTGCAAAAACATCCTTAGTTGAAGCAGTATGGAATATAAATCCATTTTCGTCTGCTCTGTATAACAGCATTCCTCTTACTCGTGGCTGGTCACCCTCTACTGTTGCAAGATGAAATGCCGGGTTTTCGTTTATCAGCTTAAAAATTTCCTGTGTAGTCATAATATCATTCCTTCCCTTTAATTATTAGTGTAATAGAATTATAAGCTACACTGCTAAATTTTTCTTTTAAAATACAGTACAAAATTTTTAAAATACTGCTAATCTGTATACTTATCACGATATTCTCTTGGTGAAATACCAACTCTGCTCTGAAAGCAGGCTGAAAAATGTGCGTTACTGCCAAAGCCACATCTCATTGCAACATCGGTTACAGGAATGTTTTTACGTCGTAGCATTGTTTTAGCTCGCTGTATTCTTATCTCGATAAGATATTCAATAGGTGTAATTCCTATCTCCTTTTTAAACCTACGATTAAAGCAAGAGGCTGAAACATAGCCAAGTGAAGCAAGCTTTGAAACAGTTATATTATCCATATAATGCTGTTCCATATAGTGCTGTGCTCTTGCCACCGAATAATCAGCCGAAACTGCACGCAAATCAAGCGTTTCTCCAAAAATACTGCGAATTATCCAATGGGTTATTATTTCTGTTTGTGCGTCAAGAGTAATGTCAGAGTTCATCATAGCTTTGCTATATTCAAATGCAAAGGTATTCAAAGCCTTTAAAATGTCACTGCACATTTCAAAGCTTTTCTCCTTAAATACAGGTATATCATCACAATACATTTTATAACGCTTTTCAAAATACTCCTTCTTTATCATAAGGCAGTAATAATGAAGCCCCTTTTTACCATTGTATGGTGTATTAGGCGAGGTTACCTCTGCATAGTAATGGTTTTGCTTATCTGACTCTCTGTCAAAATAAATTACTATCATATATGACGGATGAGTGTTATCTGCCTTTGACATATACACACACGCATCTGATATAGGAATAAATATGCCCAGCTGTGAACGCACATAGCAATCTATATTTAGCATATCGTTTTCAGTAACATTTTCACCCAAAAGACCTTTTATAATATCAAGCTCCTTCATTATTCTGCCTCCCTTTGAATTATCGGCTTAATCATTGCTTTTAAATACATCTGCAACATCGCTTATTGTTACAAATGCCTTGCTATCTATCTGCTGTATAATTGTTCTCATTCTTGAAATCTGAAATCTGTTTACAACAAAATATATTATTGTTTTTTCTGTATTTGAGTAGCCACCTATTGCTGAAATTTTTGTAGTACCACAGGAAAATGCCTCCATTAATGCGTCGCTTATCTCCCTTGGCTTGTCGGTTACTATCATTACAGATTTTGAACGGTCAAAGCCCTCTACAATAAAGTCAACTGTCTTTAAGCCTGCTGTATAGGTAACTATGGAATAAAGAGGTAAAATCCAGCTTTGCATTATTATTCCACAAACACAGTAAAGAATTATGTTATAAATCATCACAAAGGAGCCAACTGTAAGATTCAGCCTTTTCGCAAAAATTACAGCCATAACCTCAACACCGTCAATAGCTCCACCATAACGAATTGTAAGACCACTGCCAATACCAGAAATTATTCCACCAAACAAGGCACACAGCAATAAATCCTCACCAGCAAGTGGAGAAGCAATGCTTACATCAACAGGCAGAATATCGGTTATCAGCCACGAAGCCATTGAATACATAGACACCGTAAACAACGAATAAACCGTAAATGTAACACCCTGCTTTTTCAAACCAAAAAGAAACAACGGGATATTTAAAATTAAAAGTATTAACGATAACGACAGATATTCAGGTGTAATCTGATCAAGCAAAATAGATGTACCCGAAATGCCACTATCATATAGCTTTACAGGTGCTAAAAATAATGTAACCCCTATTGCATTAATACAGCCAGCTACAAGTAAAACAATAAAATTCTGAGGCTTTAGTTTTTTAAGCTCTGCAAGTAGCTTACTGCTTCTTTTTGTTCTTTTTCGTTTCTTTGCTCTTTTATGTTTTTTCACTGCCATAAAAACACTCCTTCTGTTCATAATATTCAGCATTATAACCATTATAGCATACACAGCTTACCTTTACTATTGTATTAATAAAATGCCTTTGTAAAGAAATGGTGAAAAAACAAAATACTATAAAATTTTTTAAAAACCGTTGACATATATATCGCACTGTGATATATTAGATATACCGAAGTGCGATACATCTCACAGCGATACATTGCACTGGAATACTAGGAGGTGACGTTTTGGACGCTCATATTAAAAAGGTTTATGTACCTATGACAGAAACAGGCTTTTATATTTTGCTTTGTCTGCGTAATGAAATGCACGGCTACAGCATAGTGCAAAGGGTGCTAGAGCTTACAGATGGAGAAATTCGTTTAAGTCCAGGTACTATGTACGGTAGTCTTTCTAAAATGGAAAAGGACAGCCTGATAAAATTTGTACGAGAAGAGGACAAAAGAAAAATATATAAAATTACAGAGTTAGGACAACAGGTGCTAAATCTTGAAATGGCACGAATTGAACGCTTATACAGAAATTTGAAAGAGGTACAGTAAAATGAGTGATAAAAAAATAAAATTAGCGTTTTTTACAATACCAGAGTATAAAAAGGAAGAAGAGTGGCTTAGAGAGAAGCATCGCTCTGGTTTAAAATTAGTTAAGGCAACATTACCTTGCTTTTATACATTCGAGAAATGCGAGCCAGAGGATGTGGTTTATCAGCTGGATTATAACGAAGAGGGTATGAAAAACAAATCAGAATATGTACAGATGTATGAGGATTGTGGCTGGGAGCATATTACCGATATGGCTGGATATAGCTATTTTAGAAAGCCTGTATCAGAAATGGTTGAAGATGAGGAAATTTTCAGCGATGACCAGTCAAAAATGGAAATGATAGAGCGTGTTTTCAAGGGTAAAATGATTCCATTGCTTACTATATTCTTTCTAATAATCATTCCACAGCTGTTTTTACAGGGCTCTATTGATCATATTTCAAATCGTATTCTCTTTGGATTGCATTTAGCTCTATTCATTTTATATGCAGTAATGTTTGTTAAGTTTGCAATTCAGTATGTTAACCTGAAAAGGAATTTAAAGGATTAAAATTTTAAAAAGAGGAGCTTATATTATGTTTGAAACTAATCAATTAATTATACGCCCATACAAGACATCTGACGCTGAGGCTGTACAGAAAACTATCAGTAACTACCAGATTTATCGCACTACCTATGGATTACCCTACCCTTGCGATGTAAAATATGTTAAAAAGTGGATAAAAAATGTTTTAAGCAGTGCAACAGCAAATAAATCATATGAATATGCAATAATCAATAAAGCAACAGGTGCATATATGGGTAATGTAGGCTTGATAAATATAGACTCAACAAGCAAAAAATGTGACATCTCTTATTTTATAGACCCACTTTATTGTAACAATGGCATTGCAACCGAGGCTGGTGCTGTTATGATTAAATACGCCTTTGAACAGCTTGGTATGCTACGAGTTGGTGGTATGTGTATGGAAATTAACCCTGCCTCTGCCAGAGTTATGGAAAAGCTACGTATGACCTACGAGGGTACATTAAGAAATTATTTTATTAAAGAAAACGCTGTTATAAACGCAAGGGTATATTCAATTTTGCTTGATGAGTATAAAGAATTATGCTGTTAAAATGCTGTTTTAATCCTTAAAGTTATTCACACTTTTATCAACATTTTCAACATTTCGGTGTTGAAAACTTTTAAAAACTAAGCCTTTATTGACTAAAAAAGTCAAAATATGGGGTTATTTTTCCGAAAAGCACTATATATAGTGCTTTTTTTGGTGGAAAACTTACTTAAAATGTTAAAAACTTCTTTAAACAATATGTTAATATCTTTTCAATTTTTGCTTTATTTATTCATATAAATTTGGGTTTGTAGGTGTGAGCTGACGCTCACACCAAAGGAAAGACAGCTTAAAAGTTTATGGGGTTATGCAACCAATTTGCAAAGCAAATTGGTTGCATAACCCACTCCCTTTTAAAAAGGCGAACAATAGCTCCTCATCGGTTTTGTTTTTGTGTGGTAATTTATATGTATGTTTTTCTTTTAATCATTTTCATTAACAATATTTAATTCTTCCAACGAGGTAAAGCATTCTTCTGTATCACCATATAAAAATTTAATATCGCCCGATTTCAATAAAACCTTTTTATTGCCAGCTTTTATTTTTCTATCAAATAAAGTGTGTACCAATTTTATTTGTCGAGTATTCAAATCATAATATTCTTTCCACTCTTTGGTAGCAACCTTATAAGAATTTAGATGTGTACGAATAATATAACCACCATTATTCATAATGGTATCAAAGGATTGTGCACTATATAGTTGCTCCCATGTTCCCCAAAAAGCTGCTGTAATAACTGGTTTTACCTCACCATTAACATTTTCAAGAACATATTGCAAAGCCTCATTTTTTGCCAGCTCAATAATATCTTCATCTGCTCCTTCAAAATAAGTCATTGCATCAGCGTTTACATCCATTTTATGAATATCTTGGAATACTGCAACGATATATTTAGAATCAAAAGTAATAGTTGCTCTACATCCTTCCGAATTATTCATACAATAATTTATACCGTCCCAAGAGTGTTCATAGTTCAATTCTGGGTACATACCAACTGCAACAGCATGAGTTATTGCAGCTTGCAGACTTCCTTCGTATAGCTTTGAAGAATTTATATTCAATTTAACCATAATATATCTCCTTTAGCTTTTATAAGAAAAAGATAGACCAGAGCTTATGCATAGCTACCCACAGCTCCAGTCTATCAATCAATTTCTTATTTCAGCTTAATAATAGCTATCATCGTCCATAGCCGATTTTATGTCGCTCCAGCTCCAGCCTAAGCGTTGCAGAGCTGACACTGCTCGTCTTTTTACCTTTTCATTTTCAGCGTAGTCAGCATATTTTTTATTTAAAAGCTCTCTTATCTCCTCGTAGGGGTCAAATTCAAGCTCCTCCTTTATAATAGCTATAAGCTCGCCTGAAATTCCCTTTTCTCTCAGCTTATATTCTATCCCTCGTGGTGACATATGCTTTTTTCTTAAAAGCTCGTTTGCGTATTTTCTTGCAAAGCTCTCATCATCTACTAAGCCAAGCTCCTCCATTTGCTGTGCAGCGTTTTCGGCTGCCTGCTGTGAGCAGGTGCGTTTTATTTTATCGGTAAGCTCCTTTTTAGAGTGGTCACGATATGTTACTAAATACAACGCTCTTTCCTTTGCTCTGTGGGTGTCAGACTCGTCTATAAGGCTTTTAAGCTGTTCGTCTGTTATCTCTACGCCTACCCTTATATGGTTTTTCAGCAGAGTCATTGTGTCCAGCTTCATAGCAAATTCGCCATCTATATAGACTGCACTCATAGATTTTCTGCATGGCTCTATTGCTGTTATAAGCATAGATTAATCCTCTACCATTATGTCAATATCCTTTGTATCTACAGCTGGCTTAATTTCATCAGCTATAGCGTCCTCTATAACTCTCTCGTTTTTCTCTGGAGATTTTTTCTTAAGGTTAGCCTCACGCTCCTCGGCAATAGCCTGTAAAACCTTCTGCTCTATCTCCTCTGCAAGTGCAGTATTGTCCTCAAGTAGCTGTTTGATGTTATCTCTACCCTGTCCAAGTCTATCCTCACCATAAGAGAACCATGCACCACTCTTGTGGATAATATCTCTTTCTACTGCAAGGTCTAAAAGCTCGCCCATTCTTGAAATACCCTTGCCATACATAATATCAAACATAGCCTCTTTAAATGGTGGAGCTATCTTATTCTTAACAACCTTTGCCTTTGTTCGTGAGCCTATAGGCTCTGAACCGTTTTTAATTACCTCAGCCTTACGAACCTCTATACGAACAGATGAATAGTACTTTAACGCTCTACCACCAGGTGTAACCTCTGGGTTACCGTAAACTACACCAACCTTTTCTCTTAGCTGGTTGATAAAGATAGCTACACAGTTTGACTTAGAAATAGCACCAGCAAGCTTTCTTAAAGCCTGTGACATAAGTCTTGCCTGCAAGCCAACATGAGAATCTCCCATATCGCCGTCAATTTCTGCCTTTGGAACAAGTGCTGCTACTGAGTCAACAACAATTACATCAATAGCACCAGAGCGAATAAGAGCCTCGGCAATTTCAAGAGCCTGCTCACCTGTATCTGGCTGTGAAACAAGCAAAGAGTCTACATCTACACCCAAAGCCTCGGCATATACAGGGTCAAGTGCGTGCTCAACGTCAATAAATGCTACATTGCCACCCTTTTTCTGTCCTTGTGCAATACAATGAAGTGAAAGTGTTGTTTTACCAGATGATTCTGGTCCGTAAATCTCTATAATTCTTCCTCTAGGCAAGCCACCAATACCAAGAGCAATATCAAGTGTAAGTGAGCCTGTTGGTACAAAGCCTACATTCATAGCCTGATTCTGACCCAAACGCATTATTGCACCCTTACCAAACTGCTTTTCTATCTGTCCTATAGCTGTTTGCAAAGCCTTAGCTTTGTCGTCAGCTGATTGATTTGATTTTATTTTTAAATCCTTTGATTTTGAATCCTTAGCCATAATTAACCTCCACAACGAAAATTTGTTTTATTCATTGCCTATATTATAACCCATAGCACTTAAAAATGCAATGAAAAATTATCAAACCCAGCTTAACTGTCCCATTTATCGGTCAGTTAAGCTGGGTTTATTGTGCATTAGAATTTTTCAAGCTAAGCAAGCACAAGCTATCAAATATAGTCCTTGAAAATATCCCATAGCTCGTCAGTTATTTTTTCGTATGGCTCATTGATTTTTAGTCTTTTGTCAAAATCATCGTCCCAGACATAAAAATCAGTTAATCCACCCTTGCCTGTAAATAAAGCCTTATAGCTTTGAAGAGTGTAATTAAATTTATATTCATCAGCTT
Organism: Acutalibacteraceae bacterium; assembly: GCA_036309525.1. Taxonomy (GTDB): domain Bacteria; phylum Bacillota; class Clostridia; order Oscillospirales; family Acutalibacteraceae; genus CAG-964. The sequence goes on from JAXJTP010000116.1 coordinate 17,488, forward strand.
CATCAGAATTCAGACAGGCGATTGTGTTGTCAACAATTCGACATTGATTTCTTATACTGGTATCCCCATACCTTTTCAAATATTCTTGAAGCTGATAAAAAAGCTCTTTTATCCTATCAATATTCATAATACTAATTTTCTCCACAAATTTAATTTTCTATTTACTCTATTTTCTTATTCAGTTTGACAAGCTTGATTTTTCACAGCTAAGCTTATTCTTTATACTCTTTACGCCTGAATAAATTAAATAGCCTAGTATGTAGCCTGATGAATTTAATATCAGGTCATCAATATCGCTTACTCTGTCATAAAATGGCAGTTGCAAAAGCTCGATAAACAAAGAAAAGCCTATTCCCGTAGCTATTACCTTTATATGGGTATCCAGCTTCTTATATACAACAGAAAAAACAATTCCCACAGGAGTAAACATCAAGATATTACCTACTAAATTCAAAACAGCTTCGCTTTTTATCTGATAATCAAAGAGATGAACAAAAGGAATCAGATTTATTCTGAATGGAAACAGCCTTTCAACATCAAAAATCAGTGGTTGTATCCTTCCGTCAACCTTACCAAAAGGACAAAATGTAAATCTTACAATAACAACTATGCATATATACACCAGTAACAGCTGTAGCTCTCGTTTCAAATCAAGCCTTTTATTTTTCACCCATATAATAGCTCTATTCACACACCATACTGCACTTATAAGCACAAGCATAGCCTCATACGATATTGCAATCATTATACTTTACCCCACTTCAAAACAATTTACTTACTTCTTTTTCTTGAAAAGCTTAATTCCTATTGTAAAGCATATAGCAAAACAAACTGCAAAGGTAATTGCCCATTCCATTACGTTACCTCCTTAAAATTAAACTAGCCTATTTACTGCAATAAACCTCTATTGCCTCGCAGATAAACTTGGCAGTGCCATGAGCGTGCTTGTCTATATTATTCTTAAAGCGTTCATCTGCAACATACATTTTGCCAAGACCTGCTAAAATCTCGTTTGTACAGTGGTAGTAGTTTTCAGTAATATGGCTCTGTAGCGTTTTTACAAGGCTCTGTGCCTCGGCAGAGCTTGGCTCCTCACCGTTTTTCATACATACTGCAAACTCTGCAAGAATATCATTCATACCCTCTGCAAGATTGTTCCACTTATCCTTTGAATAGCTCTTTGTTTTTTCTTCGTGCTCCTTGTATGCTTTGGTATTGCCCCATTTTTCCTTTGCTTCGGTCTTGTAGCTTTCAAATTCGCTGTTGTCAAATGCCTTCATAATATTTTCTCCCTTCATTGCGTTGTCAATGGCAGAAATTAACCTCTCTAATCGTTCCTTTTTAAGTGTGAGAAGCTTCTTCTGCTCATTAAGTGCCTTCTTTGTGTCATAATTCGGAGATGATAAAAGCTCGGCAATGCTCTTTAAAGAAAAATCAAGCTCACGATAAAATAAAATCTCCTGCATACGCAAAAGTGAGGCTTCGTTGTAATAACGGTAGCCTGTATGCTTGTCAACATAGGCAGGCTTCAGCAAGCCTATTTCATCGTAATAATGAAGTGTACGCACGCTTACACCCATAAACTCTGCAAATTCCTTTATCAGCATTTTCATTTTATCACCTCTCTGAAGAAAGTGTAATCCATAACGCAACGTAAGAGTCAATAGCTGTTTAAAAAATTATTTATTCGGGCTACACAAATCGAAGTTTATCTATTTTAAAGTAACAGCTACTCAAACAACTTCCCTTACTCCACTTAAAGCAATAAATCAGAATTTTATTATTCTATTGATTCACCCTTTTCGTTTGTAATATCTATTGTGTAAATTTCGCCCAGCTGTAATGGGTATGTTTCCATAATAGTACCATCAAACTCAATGTAAAGATAATTATCGGTTACTGCTGTTGAATCATCAGCAATAGCTCCTGATATTTTTTCTGTAGAAACAGTAACCTGATCACCTACACCAACACCACAGTTACCCTTGTCGGTTACTTCAATCAGCATTGTTTCTTCCTTTAATTCGATTACCCTTGCAATGAAATAAAATTCATTTTCATCGCCCCTATTGCCACAAGCACCAAGCGTTAGAACAAATATTAAGCATAAAAGAATTGATAAAAGCTTTTTCATAAGAATAACTTCCTTTGCTTATTGAAATTTAAAAGTCAAATTCAGGCTTACACAGCTCGGAGTAATAAAACAGCATTACTTCTATTTGTTATTGTCTCCATAATTTTTTTCGTAATAGCTCTCTATACCAAAAAGACCCTGCTGTAGAGTGTGAGGGAAAAATGATGGTCCTATTGTACAGCCATAGTTATTTCCGTCCTTATCCTCAAATTGAATTATAAAATCTCCATATGCATCTGACCACTCTACATTAGTACATTCCAGCTCCATCTCTGGGAAATTCTTTTGTACGTAGCTTGTGCCTGCAAATCTTGCAATCTGTTCTGGAATAACCCCTCCAAACAGCCATATTGCACCAATAGCCACTACCAACACAGGAATTTGCCATAGCTTCTTTTTCATACAATCACTCCTAATCAAATCTGATTTTATTTTCTTAAAGGCTTACTCAAAATAAATTTCATATGTAATTAGCTATTATTAACCTCTACACATATTAACAACATTAATATAGTCATTCATACTTACAAATTTCTGATAGAATAGCTGTTTTGTATCCAGCTCTAGCTCTATTTGCATTTCAGTTGTATTCAGCTCCTGTACAATATCTTCAAGCCTTCTGGCTGATGTGGTATCAAAGCCATTAATATTATAATAGCCCAGTGTAATGTGTGGAGTAAGAGGGTAGCCTAGCTTTTTTACATCATCAAACAGATAATATAGCTCCATAAGCTTATTATACTCCTCCTCGTCAGCTGGATACAAGCCTAAAACCAAGCTGGTATTTACCATATTGAAAATATACTTGCTTTTCATTCTGATTTTCTGCACAGCTATTTTCTCTGCCTTTTCTATAGCCTTAAGCTCATTTTCAAAAACCTCTACAGCTACATTTTCTAAAACAGGCGAATTGCTAAGGTCGTGAAGTGTCATATGAAAGGTATTCGAAACCAAGGCTTCACAAAAGCATTCAGGAGCAACAGCACGTATACGCTCTACAAGCTTTGCTATTTTTTGCTTTGTAGTATCATCAAGATTAAAAACAACAGTGTCACCATAAAATGGCTGATAGCTATTGTTTTTATCTACCTTTTTAGCTATTGACGGATTACCCTTAAAATAATCATCACCTAAACACATTTCCTTTTTCTCAAATGAATTAATTCTGTCCAAAAATTCCTTATAGGTTTCCATAAAAAACACCTCTCTGAATTTAATTTGTTTTTCTATTTCTCCTTTGTGGTGTCCCTCTTTACTGCTAATGCTACAATATTTAATGTATTTGCAATATAAGCAAGTGCAACTACAAGAAGCACCACTATAACATCCTTTAAGGTTTCCATTGGCAATAACATCATAATTATGATTGTAAGCACAGTAGTTATAACCAAAATCAATATCATACGATTTTCAAAACGCTGATTTTCCTTTTCAAGCTCCTTTAGTGTAGCTGTAATATTCTTTTCTGCTATTTCTGTAAACTCCTTGTCGTCTACACGCTCTCCAGCCAATATTTCATTAATGCTTATATTGTAAATATCACTTAACATACTCAAGCTCTCTATTGGTGGCATATAGTTGCCTGTTTCCCACCTTGAAACGGTTTTATTGCTTACACCTACCCTTTCGCCTAATTGCTCCTGTGTCATTCCATTTTCTTTTCTTAGCTCCTTTAAGAAAGCTCCTACTCTTTTTGTATCCACTTTCTGATACCTCCTGTTATATGATATAAATATCATAACGCATAAAGCATAGCAATGTCTTTACCATAAATGGCGATTCCCCATAAATAGCGACTTTTTTATAGGGTATTGAGCAATTTTGATTTATCTATTTCTTTTAATCACTTTCTTTCGATTACTAATAATAAGCTTATTTACTCCACTTCAAAACGATAAATTGTAATTGGCAGAGTTAGCTTCCATTTGAACTATTTCCAATTATTTATTCTTCCATATTACAAACACGCCAACTATTGCTCCCACAAAAACAATTGGCGATAATCTTACGAAAAACCATTCAAATGCATGCAGAGCAACTCCTACAACTGCTCTTTCGGGATCGCTGTAATCCCATCCTAAATACGGACTATCTAACATCATCAAACCTATAAAAATTGATAGTATTGCAACCATCAACAAAGCCAATAACACTGTTATCCTTTTTCGCTTCGCATTCCGACTCATCGCAAGTTGTAAATTAATGATTTCCAACTTCTCGGAAATCACTTTTAAATCATCAGCTTTAGACTCTTCTACAATTTCTCCAAGTAAAACACTGACTGGTGTTTCGAGTGCTTCCGACAGTAAAATCAACATATTAGCATCTGGTACAGACAATCCCTGCTCCCATTTGGATATGGTTTGGCGAACTACATTTAGCTGGACAGCAAGCTCTTCTTGGGATAAGCCTTTTGATTTTCTGATTGTTTTAATGTTTTGACTCAACATTGAGGCGACCTTCTTTCCATTAGTGATCATCTATATTATATTCAAATGTACCTGTTGCTACAAGCAACGAGTATTAACATTATGCATGCAACTAAATTTAACATTTTGATATATTCAAGTTTATCTATTCCTTTAAATCACTTTACTATCTTAATAGCTATTAAATAGCAGATTTCCTTACTCCACTAATACCTCGTTCAATATCCTGAATATCGTAGGCACACTTAATAGCTATATAGTTGCACTACCCTTAACTTTTACCCGTAAGGGTAAAAACATCATTTTGCGATAAGCAAAACATCATTCGTCTCAAGGCGAACATCATATCTGCAAAGCAGATACATCATTGCTCCTTACTCCACTAATACCTCGTTCAATATCTTGAATATCGTAGGCACACTTAATAGCTGTAAAGCCCTTTTCAAGCATAAGGTCTTTTACTGTGTCATACTGACCCTCGCCCAGCTCAAAAACAAGTATTCCTTTATCGCTTAGCTTTTCAGACCAATGCTTGATTATAGCCCTGTAAAAATCATAGCCGTCTGTGCCACCGTCTAGTGCTAGGGCTGGCTCGTGCTGTACCTCTGCTTGAAGGGTTTTTATTTCGTCGCTGATAATATATGGTGGGTTTGAAATAATTACATCAAAGCTGTCGGTAAAATCCATATAGCTTTTAAATACATCACCATACACAGCCTTAACCTTGCTACACTGGTTATGCTCAATATTTTTTGTAAGGTATTTCATAGCCTTGTCAGAAAGCTCTAACGCTGTAATATTACTTTCTCCAAACTCCTTAGCCAAAGCAATGCTTATAGCACCACTACCAGCACATAAATCAAGAATTTTAAGCTGTGGGCTTTCGCCATATAAAGACTTTATATTATCAATACAAAGCTGTACTACAACCGAGGTATCCTCTCGTGGTATAAGCACACCGTCACCAACAAAAAACTCGCAATCCATAAAATCCCACCTGCCTATTAAATATTGCAGTGGGTAGCCTGTGGCTCTTTTATTGGCTTGCTGAATTAATTGCTCGCTTTCCTTTTGTGGTGCTTCCTTATCGCCCTGCATAATCAAGGCGTGTCTGTTCATATTAAAGTGATTTTCAAAAAGGCACATAGCGTCAAAGGCAGGAGAGTCAATTCCTGCCTTTGTTAAAATATCTATTATATGCCTGTATAACTGATTATATGTCATAATTAATTATATCCCTTATCAAGCATTATTTTTTTGAATTGATTATATCCTCACCGTTTTCTGGTATAACAGCCTTCATTGCCTTTATAGCAACCTCTATCATATCGTCGCTAGGCTCCTTTGTTGTAATTCTTTGAGCCCATATACCTGGTGCTGAAATAATACGGGTAAGTGTGTTGTCGTGTCTGCCACATATTTTAATAAGCTCATAGCCAATACCACAGGTTACAGGCAACAGCAACAGCTTTACAACTGTTCTTAGCCAAGGTGTGCTTATAGGAATAAACAAGCCTATAACAATACCAAGCAAAAGCATAATTACAAGAAAGCTTGTGCCACAGCGTGGATGAAAGCGAGTGTGCTTTTTTACATTTTCAACTGTAAGCTCCTCGTCACTTTCGTAGCAGAAAATTGTTTTATGCTCTGCTCCGTGATATTGGAATACTCGTTTCATATCTGACATTCTTGTGCAGACAATTATGTAAAGCAGGAACAAGCCTATTCTTATAAGACCCTCAAAAAGAGATCTGAAAAATCTGTCGCCAACCCAAGAAAGCTCCTCAACATTACCAAGTGCACCCGAAATAAGGTTGTATAGCTTACTAGGTGCCCAATAGAATAACACTATTGCAATAGCTACACCCAGAATCATAGAAATAGTCATAAATATATTAAGGAATTTTTCTCCCATATGCTCATCAAGCCATTTATCAAGCTTAGAAGGCTCCTCCTGCTCGTCCTCTGGAATACCCTCTATTGCCTTATCGGCTGAAATCATAAGTGCCTTGTAGCTTAGTCGCATAGAGTCTATCATACCTGCTACGCCACGAATAAGAGGAAGCTTAAAAAGCTTGCATTTGTCGCCCAAGCCACTAAACTCCAGCTCCTCTGTATAAATATCGTCCTCGCCTGTGCGTACAGCCACCATAGTTTTTTTAGGGCCTCTCATCATAATGCCCTCTATTAAGGCTGAACCACCTATTGAGGTTATCTTTTTAATATGCTCTTTTCTGGACTCTCCCATTATTTATCTCCTTTACTATCCTCTTCTGATTTTTCTATCGGGAATTTCAGTGTTACGGTTGTACCTACATTTTCTGTACTTTCAATCTCAAGGCTACCATTATGTAAATTCATAATTTCATCTACCACAGCCAAGCCGATACCCGAGCCTCGCTGAGTTTGGTTTGCCTTGTAGAATTTCTGCTTGATTCTAGGCAGGTGCTCTGCTGGAATACCACAGCCATTGTCGCTGATTGTTACAACAAGGTGCTCATCTGTGCTAGTTACCTCTATACCTATAACACCACTTTCTGGTGTATATTTAAGTGCATTGTCAATAACGTTTATAAATACCTGTCTTAATCTGTTTTTATCACCCTGTACAGGCAACATAAATTCAGGCTCGTCATAGATAAGATGCTTGCCCTCGTTAAGAGCTCTTTCTCTTAGCATATAAATAACCTCGTCAAGTTCTGCAAGAAGGTCAAGTCTTTCCATATTGATAACCATTCTGCCACTTTGTATTCTTGAGAAATCCAGTAGCTCCTCAACAATACCTGTTAAACGCTCCGACTCCTTTACAATTACGCTCATACCCTTATCCATTGTTCTGAAGTCAGGTGTGTCGCCCATTCGCATAGTTTCTGCCCAGCCCTTAATAGCTGTAAGAGGTGTTCTCAGCTCGTGAGATACAGACGATATAAAGTCATTTTTCAGCTTTTCAGAGGCAGCAAGCTCCTGAGCCATATAGTTTATCGACTCGCACAGCTCACCAATTTCGTCATCCTTTTGCTTTTTTAGTCTTGCCTCAAAATCGCCCTGTGCAATTCTTTTTGATACCTCGTTAATTTCTCGTATAGGGTTTACAATAGAGCGAACAAAATACGCACCCGAAAGCATAACAAAGAACAATATAAACAAGCCTACTACAATCATAAACATAATCATAACAAATATCAGTCTGTTTGCAGGCTCCAGCGAAACGCAATATCGTACAGCACCCAAGCTATTACCCGATATATCTGTAATTATTCTTGTTACAGCCATTATATTTTCGCCATTTTGCTTGCCCACCCAAACACCGTAGCCGTCGCTGTCGGTAAGAGCATTAGAATAATCCTGCATTACCACATTCTGGTCAGGTGGAAAGCCTGTAGAGGTTATTGTTATATTACCCTGTGGATTTATAATCATCAGCTCCATACTTTCCTTATCAGAAAAGTTTTCTACATATGTACGAGAGCTTTTATCAAAATCAGCATAGCTTGCAGACTTATAATTGCCAAATACATTTGTAAGCTCGTCTACTCTGCCATTAAGCGTTTGATGTATACCATTATAATAATAGTTTTTCAGCATAAGGGATAAGAACACTATAAGCGTTACAACCACAATAAATATAACGCCAAATGTATTTACAAGCCATCTACCTGTTATACCCTTTTTCATTTTCTGTCCCCCTATGATGAAGTAAATTTAAAAGCTAATCAGAATCAGGCTTCCCACTTGTAGCCCAAGCCCCAAACAGTAACTATATATTTTGGTGCAGAAGGCTGATCCTCTATTTTCATTCTTAGTCGTCTTATATTAACGTCTACAATCTTATCCTCACCAACGTACGAATCTCCCCATACGTGAGTAAGAATATTCATTCTGTCAAGTGCTACACCAGGATTAGAGAAGAAGTATTCCATAATTTGAAACTCTACCTGTGTAAGGTCTATCATCCTGCCATTTTTAAGCAATGCTCTGTTACGCAGGTTAAGCACAAATTCACCAGATTTAAGCTCCTCCTTAAAGTTGCTTTCTTTGCTTTCCTGTGCTAAAACAACTCTTCTATAAAGAGCATCTACTCTTGCAGAAAGCTCAGAAGGCGAGAATGGCTTTGTTACATAGTCATCAGCACCAAGCATTAAGCCTGTTACCTTATCCATCTCCTGTGTTCTTGCTGTAAGCATAATAATACCTATGCCACCGTTACGTCTTCTTAGCTCCTTACAAACCTGAAATCCGTCTATACCAGGCATCATTACATCAAGAATAGCTACATCTATATTTCCGTCGTTTTCTTCATACTTTTGCAGTGCCATTTCACCACAGTTAGCCTCTATTACATCATAGCCTGCTCTTACAAGGTTAATAACCACAAAATCTCTTATAGCGTCTTCATCTTCGCAAACTAATATTTTCTTCATTCTGTTTTCCTCCTTATATTTATAACTAATTAAAAGATGTTCAAATTGGGGTTTGTCGAGCTAACGCACAAACGCTGATAGAGAAAAACGTAAAGTTTCGGTCCACCCTTTTTAAAGGGTGGTGGGTCAAGGGCAACGCCCTTGCAGGTTTTAAGGACGGAGTCC